>JASFLV010000090.1:0-9628 GCA_050117915.1 Thioalkalispiraceae bacterium
TTTCGTCATAATTTTTTTAGCTATTTCGTGTCGCTGTATTATCGCTGATAAGTTTAAATTGACAAGGAACTTGAGTTCCCGGTAAAGTGCGCGGCCTTGACGTGACATCTCGGCCGAGGTGGCGGAATTGGTAGACGCGCTAGCTTCAGGTGCTAGTGGGGGTAACCCCGTGGAGGTTCAAGTCCTCTCCTCGGCACCACATCACGTTGCTGAAGTGGCCCTGACTTCGTTAAATCTTGCCCTCGCGACTCCTCATTTATTTCATATAAACTCGTCCTTGCTCGGCAAGTTTGCCTCGTCAGTTTCCACTTGATCAACGCGATGATATGTTTGAACTTTAAGCATACCCCGTGAAGGTTGTCGTAAAGAACACGACCCGCCAATTGATTTAAGTCTCTCAACCAGCCTCAATCCAGCTTGCCAGTATAACCTGTTTTTCTATGATTGTCAGAAGCTTACCTGCTGGGAACGGCGGGTAAAGAACAGGGGCAAGATTACTCTACTGGTGAGAACATCATTTGCTGAGTCAATCAGCATATATCTGGGACTGGTCACGTCCCTTTTCCTTAGCCTTGTACAAGGCCTTATCTGCGTTGGCAATTAGATGTTGAGGGGAATTATCTTTGGCCGGCACCATGGTGGCGACCCCCATGCTGATGGTAACTGCATCAGAAATTTTAGAGAATTCATGAGGGATATTCTCCGCGGCAAGTGCATCACGCATTTTATTCGCCATCACCTGCGCACCCTCAGTATGTGTACCGACCAAAATTGCAGCAAATTCCTCTCCTCCGTAACGAGCGAATACATCACACTCCCGGGTTGTGCACTCACTCAGGACTCTGGCCACCTGTTTCAGGCAATCGTCGCCCAATTGGTGCCCATAACCATCATTGTAAAGTTTGAAATAATCAATATCGATAAGGATTAATGACAGGAACAGTTTCCCCTCCGCTCGATGTGCACGGGCCCACTCTTTTTGTAGCGTTTCATCGAAACAGCGTCGATTGGCGATCCCGGTTAAGCCATCAAGACTTGATAAACGTTGTAATTCCTGATTGCGTTCTTCCAGTTCACCGTTGGTCTGTTCAAGCTGCTCCTGCATGGACAACATAACCTGATAGGCAACATCCCGTTCTCTTTCAGTCAGATAATGTTTTGTGTGCGCCTGAATCCTTGCGATGAGTTCAATTGCCTCTGGCAGTTTGACGAGGTAATCATTGGCACCATTGGCAAAGGCGTCACTTTTGATCTTCGCATCGTCCTTAGAGGACAATACGATCACAGGAATATTTTTTGTGGCTGGGTGGTTTTTATAAAAACGCATCAAGGTCATGCCATCTACATCGGGCATCACCAGGTCCTGTAAGATCACCGTGGCATTAATCTCAATCGCCATTTCCAGTGCCTTTTCTGGCTGGGGACAATAATGAAAGTCAATCGACTCCTCGTCGGCCAGCATGCGTCGAATTCCTTCTGCCACCATCTGTTGATCGTCAACCAGTAATACCACAGCACGTCGATCCTGAGTATCGACAAGCTTATTGTCGATGACTTCGTTGACGACGGGACTGTGTGCAGGCCTATTCATTATTCGCTGCCTGTGCCGTTTGCCGTTCCAGGTAACGCTTATAGAGCAAGGCACCAATTTCATGTAAAGGTAAGACGACATTCGCCGCTTCTAACTCTACTGCGGTTTTTGGCATACCATAGACCGCACACGTCTCCTGATCCTGGGCAATGGTACAAAATCCCCGATCACGCATCGCCAGTAAACCGGCTGCGCCATCTTTTCCCATCCCCGTTAATAAAATGCCCATCGCCTGACCTGTCCAGTTTGTCGCCACGCTCTCAAATACAACATTGATCGATGGTTTATGCGGATAGTGTTTGGGCTCCTCCTGGTAGCGTAGACAACCCGATTTGGTTAGTTGGATATGTTTACCCGAATCAGCGACTAGTACTGTGCCGGGTGTTAATCGCTCTCCTTCTAATGCCAATTTTACTGGCAAATTAATCTGTTCAGACAGCCAGTCGACAAAACCTTGCACGAACTGTTTATCAACATGTTGCACGATAATAATCGGTACGGAAAAATCTCGGGGTAACGCTGCCAGAATTGAAGCCAGTGCATTCGGCCCACCAGTCGAGGCACCCATCACTATCAGTTGCTGATTATTTTGTTCAGGCTGAGTCAGCTCTTGCCTGGATACGGTAGTTCGTTGTTGTTGGGGTGAGATCAGTTTACCCAGTGTATAGATTTTTTTAAGTAAATCATCGGCACCGCCCGTTTCATTATTACTTGCCATAACCGGTGTATTCACTGCATCCATTGCCCCTGCCCCCATCGCATCAAATACCTTCCATGAATGCGTGGAGACATCCGCTGTTACGACCAGGATGACACAGGGTGAGTGCTGCATAATCTGGCGTGTCGCCTCAACCCCATCCATCACGGGCATAATGAGGTCCATTAAAATCAGGTCCGGTACATCAGCCCGCGCCTGTTCGACTGCCTGTTTGCCATCTTCCGCTATCCAGGCGATTTCATGTTCAGGTGCCGAGAGCACCACGCGCTTAAGTGCCTCGACGGCCATCGGCGTATCATTAACAATTGCAATTCGCATAATTTTTTATAATTCCTGTTGCTATTTACACGTATTTCGGTTCTCAGGGCTCGCCAATCAAATCAATCACGGCTTCAACCAGGCTATCATCATGAAAACTGCCTTTCGTCAGGTAATAATCGGCTCCAACCTCTAAACCACGCTGGCGATCTTCATCGCGATCCTTATATGAAACGATAATCACAGGGATGGCCTTGAGTCGATCATCACCTTTAAGCATGCTAACGAACTCGAAGCCATTCATACGTGGCATGTCGATGTCACTGACAATCAGGTCATAGTCGCTGGTTCGAACTGCATTCCAGCCATCCATACCATCGACCGCAACCTCGACCATATACCCCTTGCTTTGGAGCATGTTGCGTTCGACTTCCCGCACGGTAATGGAGTCATCTACCACCAAAACACGTTTATTTGCCTGTACTATATTTTGTTGCTGTTCGCGTTTGGGCAATTTATCCAGTCGGCCACCGGAAAGAACAAGATCGATTGACCTGAACAGATCATCAACATCAAATATCAGTAATGGTTCGCCTGCCTCGGTCAACGATGCTGAACTAATATCCTGGATTTTACCCAGCCGAGGATCCAGCACATGAACAACCAGGTTACGCTCACCAAGAAACTTATCGACAACGATGCCATACTTGTTAATACGATCGCTCAATATAACAACTGAAATCTCCTCAGCAAAAATCGGTTGTGTTTGTTTGCCGAGGATCTGATGTGCAGTAATCAGACCTATATGCTGATTACCAAAAGTAAAGTACTGACGACCCTCCATGGTTTCAATTGACTGCTTATTTATTTTTAAGGTTTGATCAATACGTGCCAGCGGATAAGCATAGGGCTCACCATCAATCTCAACCACCAGTGCTCGTATCACTGATAAGGTCAATGGCAATTGAAACTGGAACTTTGTGCCAACCCCCAGTTCGCTCGCAGAGCGTATTTGTCCGCGCAGTTCCTGTACGACACTATGCACCACATCAAGGCCAACGCCCCGCCCGGATATTTCTGTAACGTCATCGCGGGTGGAAAAGTTTGGGAGAAACATAAAATCAAGCAGTTCTGCTTCAGACAGGTCTTCCGCCATGTCCTCGGTCACCATCTTCCTGGTAACAATTTTATTGCGCAGCTTATCCAGGTCGATACCACGCCCATCATCCTGGACGGTAATTGAGAGCATACCCGCATTATGCATGGCCTCTAGTCGAATTGTTCCGTGTGCTGGTTTGCCTGCGGCAACACGTTCATCCGGATCTTCAATACCGTGATCGATAGCATTTCGCAACATATGATTAAGCGGTGCCTGTAACTTTTCAAGAATGTCACGATCAACCTGCGTGTCCATTCCCCGAATATCCAGTTTTATATCCTTGTTTAACGAACGCGACACCTCGCGCACCAGGCGCTGAAATCCCTGCACCCCATCAGAAAATGGTCGCATCCGGGCCTGTAATACCTCTCTGTGTAAACGATGAGAGAGACTGTTCGAGCGTCGATCATAGGCCTCCAGCTCGGATAGGCGATTGTTTAAAAGATCGCGACATTCATTTGCCTTTGCATGCGCGCCATGTACAGCTTCAGTAACAGTCTCGTTAAGCTTCAGGTCCAGCAATTGTTCCCGCAAATGGTCAAGCTGAGTAACCAGTTCTGCCTGACGTTTTTTCAGGCGTAATAAGGAATCTGAATAAGGTGCCAACCAGCGTGATTCAACCAGGGCCTCACCGGCCAGCCCCTGCAAACGATTCAGGCTCTCCGCTGAGACCCGAACAACGTTGTCTATCAGCTTAGTCTCATCACTCGTAGTTCCATTCGCATCTGGAACCGGGTTAGCTTCATCTTTATTTAGAGACTGGTTGTTATTCTGAAAAGAGAGTTTTGTGCGTGGCGTCTGTTCCAGGACTGCACGTAAGGCAGTTGTGACTTCGTCCAGTTCATTGGCATGTTCAGATAACCAACTCTTAAAATCACCGCTGGTTGCCTTGGCCATATTTGCCACAGTATCAAGACTGGCAAGGATGATGTCGATATCATCGGGTTGCAGTACAAATTGATTGTCCTGTGCTGCGACGAATACATCTTCCATCAAGTGTGCAATCCGCACTGAGTCATCAAGCCCGACCATACGGGCCGCACCTTTTAATGAGTGCGCGGCACGCATTAATTCTTCGAGCAATTCAGGATTATCAGGTGAATTCTCCAAGCAAAGCAGGCTGTCACTCAACTTTTGGGTCTGCGACTCCGCCTCCATACGGAATAATTCGAGCATCGACAAATCAGCAATCGAGTCTGGTTGTTGACTATCTACTGACGCAGTTTGTGGTTCTGGATCGACGCCACTCTCTGCGCTGCCTTGTGCAGATCGATCTTCTTCGTTATCAATAGCCTCTGCACTTTGCATCGGGAGTGCGGCCAAGCCGGTCATGACCTGGTTAAATTGTTCATTATTCTGATTCAGCCAGCTAGTCAGATCCTGATCCGCAGCCTCGATCAGTTCAGCGACCAGTGTGATGGCAGCTTCTATTTGCTTAATCGTTGCTGTGTTTAGAGATTGCTTACCTTGTTCCGCCGCAACAAGCATGGCCTCGAGGGTTTTTGCCAGTTCGAATACGGGATCAAGGGAAGCTATTTTTGCTGCTCCTTTGAGTGAAGTCAGTGCGTTATTACAACTTCGTAGTTCGGCTAGATTCTCCAGGTCATCACGTAAGACGGTAAGATTTTCACGCAGCACGGAAAGCTGGCTCTGTGCTTCAACACAAAACAGGTCCAGCATTGGATTCGTATCTCGTGTATTCTTGTTACTCATCTCATCTGTTTTTCCAGGCTGTAAAACATCAGTTCGGCATCCAGACAGGCTACTTCATGGTCTTCCCATTGCAGGATGCCGCGGGTAAATGTGCCCTTGGCATGAGACAAAGTCGATGGTGGTGGTTGTAACTCGCTTTGGTGATAACGATAAGTACCCTTTACCTCGCTCACCAGAAACACGTATTGCCCATCATTGTGTTTAATGGTAATCATGCGCTCGTAAATACGCTCTTTGCTGTCTTTGCCAGAATAGCTTTCACTCTTTTCGATTCCCATTAACTGTCCCAGCGACAGGCATATTTTCAATTGTCCGCGTATATTGACCAGCCCTCGCAATACCGGCGTCTGACGATGAGGAATGCTATGTACAGAGCAGACTTCCGTGACTTCCTGGATAGACTGGGTTGGCAAGGCCATCCATTCATTGCCAAGACGAAAGATCGTCACAGATTCTGTTCCAGCAAGCTGTTTCTTCTTATCTTCACGATATAACGCGGCCCAGGTTTCCTCATAACCTGCGGGAAGTCGGCGTTCGAGCATACTGCGCCCTGCCCTGGAATAAACATCACAATTACGACAATGGATGACTTCCGCCAGTTTTGGGCAGCGGGTTGAAAGAACGCTCCAAACCCCAATCGTATTCCAGCAATCTTCAATGCCGGATTCTGAGTCGGTGACGACCTCACTCATCGCCTTGCCTGTCCAAGTGCTTGTTTATTTTTGACACGCTGGGCGCGCTCCCGATAACGACTCGCACTCAGCTCATCACCCTGCTCACCGGTTAAGGTTGATAAATACATAAGCGCATCGTAGTGATTAGGATCGAGGTAGACAGCGTTCTTGAAATATTGCACCGCCTTTTGTGCATCACCCGCTGACAACTGGATCAAGCCAAGCAGATAGTAGGCGTCCTTGTCCTGTTTATTGATATCGAGATACTGCAGACAGGCCGCCTCGGCCTCAACCAGTTTATTGCTGTCTGCCAGTTGCCTGGCCTGTTCGAGGAGCTGGTCTGCAACCTGTTCCCTGACCTTGGTTGTTGTTTCAGTCTCTGAGCTGAATGGGGCAGCAGGCACCGGCTGTTGTTTCATTGGGCGCTTGACGACTGGTTTTATCCGTTTAGTAGTCGACCTGGCTTTTTTCCTTGCCACCAGTGGTAGTGATGAGACCTTGTTCTTAAGCTTCGGATCATCGACAAACTTGCGTACCACAAACGACTTTGGATAACGATGTGAGACGTACCAGTTTTTTATAAAAATTCCTGTTTCTGCATGCCCAACAAACAACAGACCTTCTTTATTGAGCAGTTTTGCTAACATAGTCGCCGCCTGCGCCTGAGTTTGCCGATCAAAGTAAATCAGGAGATTTCTACAAAACACGACGTCATAACGCTGACGGGTATTAACAAAGCCAGGGTCAAGCAGACTGGCCACATCGAAGTTGACCATTGCTTTGATCAATATATCTGGATGATAACGACCCTCCCTGTGACTGAAATAACGATCACGAATATTTGGATCGACACCACGAAATGAATTCTCAGAATAACTAGCTGTCTTGCATCGCTTTATATTGCGTTCACTTATATCGAATGCATCAATCTTCAACTGGGATGGCATTAATCCTGCTTCAATTAAGGCGATTGCAATCGAATAAGGTTCTTCGCCCGTTGCACATGGTAAACTCAGGACTCGCAAAGCTCGCCCAGGTTCTGCTGGCAACCACTCTTCCTCCACATACCTGGTCAGCATTCTAAATGGCTGCATATCGCGGAAGAACCAGGTCTCCGGCACGACGACTTCTTCGACAAGTTCTCGTAACTCGTTTTTGTTTTCTGTCAGGAGTTGTTGATATTGATTGATCTCGCTAACTTTACAGATAGACATACGCTCCTGCACAGATCGCAAAATAGCAGAGCTACCGATCGATGCGGCATCCAGTCCCATGGCATCATGTAGCATCTTTTCTATTCCGTATAAATCCATCGCAAACCCTGCTACTGGTTACTTGCCTGCCTTCGCTCAGAATTATCGACAAACAACATTGTCTGTAATTCATTACTTAACAATTCATCTATTTCGATATACTGAACCATACTGCCATTATTTTTCGCCACTCCACCCAGATAGGCCATCCCTTCCATGCTGATCCCGCTCGAGGTAAAGTGCTCCTCTGCAATATTCAGTGTTTCTGTCACCTTCTCGGCAATCAAACCCAGTGGGTGGACTTTCCCATCTCCAGCTTTATAGTTAATCAGGATAATCCGGCTACTAAGCACTTTACTGCAGTCCTGTTCATTGATGAGTTGACATAAGTCGATGACCGGAACAGGTAATCCTCGATAATCGAGCAAGCCCGCTACATAGGCGGGCGCACGAGGGATTCGTTTGATACTGGTGAGCGGTAAAATCTCAATGATTTGTTTTGCAGAAACCGCATATCTTTCTGAGCCAATGTGGAATGATAGTAATAACATAATAGTAAATCAGTTTTGATACTGGCGTTCCTTAATCTTGAACTTCGATACTCCATCCTGGAGCATACGAGCAGCATTATTAAGTTGGGCAATGGAGTCGCTTGATTGCCGTAATGATTCAGCCGTCTGATGCGTACCATCACTTAACTGGCTTATCGATTCCGTTATCTGTTGGGCACCGAGTGCCTGGTTTTGCATACCCTCATAGACAGCCTCAAATCGCGGTAGCAATGCCTGTACCTGTTCGATGATATCGGCAAGCTGGACCCCCACATGTCTCACCTCATCGACACCCTTTTTGACTTCTTCAGTGAACTTGTCCATACCCATAACACCGGCCGCTACGGCGGTCTGCATTTCCTTGACCATCTGTTCAATGTCCCAGGTCGCCACCGCGGTTTGAT
Organism: Thioalkalispiraceae bacterium; assembly: GCA_050117915.1. Lineage (GTDB taxonomy): Bacteria > Pseudomonadota > Gammaproteobacteria > UBA6429 > Thiohalophilaceae > SZUA-24. Next base: position 8,322 of record JASFLV010000090.1, read on the forward strand.
CCGCGAGACGACGTATTTCTGTTGCAACCACAGAAAAGCCCACACCGTACTCACCGGCCTTCTCGGCCTCAATGGCTGCATTCAGTGATAACAGATTGGTTTGATCAGCGACCTTGGTAATGGTGGTAACAACACTATTGATGTTGGACGCCTTTTCACTCAATACAGAGAGCTTTGAACCAATATTCCCCGTCGCATCCATCATGTGGTGCATGGTTTGCTCCATGGATGCCAACGCAGTTTGACTATCAGCTGCTGCATTGGCAGTGGTCTCAGTTACACCGGTAACTTCATCCATCGTCTGTACAAGTCCCTGGGCAGTTGTAGAAATCTCTGTCGCAGTCGTGGAAATCTGGTTAGCCGTTGCAGCCTGTTCGGTAACCGTTGCTTCCTGTTGTTTTGCCGTTGCGGCGATTTCAGTAGAGGATGAGGTAACCTGAATGCCGGATTTCTTCACACTGGCAACCAGGGATGCCAGGTTAACCGCCATCATATTAAGTGAACTGATTAACTGACCGATCTCATCTTCTGAAGTCTCTTCCAGGCTTACCGTCAGATCACCGGCGGCAATTCTCCCCGTTGCATCAACCGCTGCGTCCAAAGGTGTAACAATGCCTTTAATAATCTGTCCCGATAAACGGCCGGCTGCAATGAATGCCGCTGCCAACAATACCAGCGCAATAATGATTATCACCACGACTTCGGTGACTAAATAGGCATTGGCATTATCAATTTTTTGTTGCGCTCTTTTCTCAAGCAGGTTCAGGTTGGCATCAATTTCATTTAAAATTGGGCTTACCTCAGTTCGCATCAGGTAGGCATCCTGACGCCATTGATCACTTCCATGAATTTTGTACAACTGCTCGATATTCGCAAAGAATTTCTCTCTTAACTCGATGATCTTTTCAAATGAGTCCTCTTGCTCAAAAGATAGTTCGCTGTTTTCACTCGCAGCTAATGTCTTCAGTCTGTCGACATCCTGGAGCGTTTTTTCTTTGTAGAGTTCAAGATTCTGCCTGGAGGTATCGCCTCGATCGGCAAGATAGGCGCGCAGTGAATTTAATACACCCGTCATCGCATATCTTACATCCTGCATAGCAAGCAGGAGTTTTTTTCGAGACTCGCTAGCTGGCTCAGTCTCCTCAGACATAATCATCGCATTCAGATGGTTCAAAATATCTCGACTCAATGGATTCAGGTTTTCTGATGCATATAAGATCCCGGGAAAATTGGCGACATCAGATCTGGCAAACTCAAAAAACTTGCCTTCGTATTCTTTAAATTTTTCTATATTTTTTTCAATCGCC
>JASFLV010000091.1:0-9588 GCA_050117915.1 Thioalkalispiraceae bacterium
AGGATACCCGCGATGACGGTCAATGGATCACCTATTGCAGGCACCCAGGCAAAACAAAGAGAGAATAGGCCATATTTAACAAAACGTTTTTCTGCTCGGACAAAGTCCTGTTCGCCTCGCTGGCACCTTTGTTATTTTCTCTGCCGCTGTGGGCGCTTTAATAAAAAAAGGCCGGGAGGGGATTCCCGGCCAAAGACTGAAGCCAAAGGGGAGGATGCTTCAGGAGGGAGTTACCGTTAATTAGGCATGATGACTTTGTCAACCACATGAATGACGCCATTGCTGGTGATGATGTCCGCTTTGATGACATTCGCATCGCTGACTTGCACGCCGTTAGCTGTATTGATTGTGACGGACTGGCCAGCCAATGTGGGAGCAGAATCAAGCTTCATTACATCACGCGCCATTACTTTACCCTTGACCAGATGATGAGTCAGCACTTTGGTCAGTGCCTCTTTGTCCTGTAACAGGGCGTTTAGTTGTGCCTTGGGAATGGCCGCAAAGGCTTCATCAGTCGGGGCGAACAGGGTATAAGGTCCGTCACTTTTCAGTGTGTCCACCAGACCTGCCGCTTTGGCGGCCGTCAACAGCGTGTTGAAGTTACCTGCGCTGATGGCAGTGTCTACAATGTCCTGCTTTGCTGCACTGTTATAACTGCCATAACTTCCTGCCATGACAATGGAAGCGCTGAGTAACGTTACCAACGTGGCGGTTAGTAACATGGTGAGAGTGATACGGCGTGCTGCCTGAACTGCTGTGATCTTTTGCATGGTTTTCTCCTTAACGTGTTTAAAAATTAACTAAAAAAACTGATTAATCTTCATCGCTACTGCTATCGATGGGGTGGTGCATCATCTGAGGTAAGCGACTTGCCGGTACCACAGATGACAGAACGTCGATATCTTCCTGTTCAGCGATCCTGGGTGCAGTGGTTTAAATCAAGCTAAACATTCCCACACCGAACAATAGGGCCAGGGGTGAATACACCACGGTGAGGATCGTCCTGAACGTACGTCTATCGTTCTCTTGGTTGTGTTGTGATCGCATGTTGTCTACCTCTCTAATGTCGAGTGCTTTACTCAGGTTCTGTATTGAATTTAGCTATCTGACTTGAAAATGTCAAAGAAATGTCTATATTATGACATAGACAAATACTAGACAGCAGGGTAAGAGAATGAGTCCAAAAAACAAAGAGTTAGACGCAAGTAATGATGAGGCAGGTTATCGGATTGGAGCGATCGCCAGCCTGACCGGTATTTCGCCCGATGCTCTGCGGGTTTGGGAAAAACGCTATGGGCTGATCGAGCCCAAACGGACAGCAACGGGTAACCGTATATACAGTGAAGAGGATCTGACCCGCCTGTCCCTGATCAAGAGTTTGCTGGATGTGGGTGACAGTATTGGTAAACTGGTCAGCCTTGATATCCCGGCACTGAAAAAAAGGGTGGCGACCTTGTTAACACAGCGCGTGGTCGAAGAGGATGTGCCACGACCATGTGGCGTCGTCGTTGTCGGTGTTAATATGGCTATGCGCTTTGCAGAGGTGAGTGATGCCAATTCAAGCGTACAGTTGCTGGGACACGTTGATGCGACTGAGCAGATCGACACCATGCATACCGAGGCAAAGCCTGATGTGGTGATATTTGACATACCCACCTTGAATGAGTCACACATTAAGCGATTGCCAGAATGGATTGAACAACTGGGCGCGCAACAGGGCATGGTGGTGTATCGCTTTGGTAATAAAAAGGTACTGGAAAAGATAGGTCACAAACGGATTGTATTACTACGTGCGCCAGTCGATATGCAGACTGTGTTGCGACACTGTGATGCCATCCTGCGTCAGATTATCTCCGAGTCCAGACGTATCTCGTTTACACTGCCTGATATGGCAGAACCGATGCCGGTGCGTCAGTTTGACGATAAACAACTGGCGCGCATTGCCAATATTTCTACTACTATCAAGTGTGAGTGTCCACAACACCTGGCAGAGTTGATTATTGCCCTGAATGCGTTTGAGTCATATAGCGTGCAATGTGAAAATCAGAATCAAAAAGACGCGGCCATGCATGCGTATTTACACAAAGCCACGGCCCATGCGCGTCATACCATGGAAAGTGCCCTGGCGCATCTACTGGAAGTTGAAAATATCTCTGCCTGACTGAATTGGTTTATCACAGACAAACATGACGGCGTCGACAACAGAGCAGAAAACAACAACCCTGAACAGTCCGATATTAATTGGAATTAGTTCATGTCTGTTGGGCGAGGAAGTGCGTTTTGATAAGAGACATAAACATAAAAGCTATATTACGAAAACACTGGGTGAGTACTTTAGTTTTCGTTCGTTTGCCCGGAAATGGCCAATGGAATGGAAATTTCCATGTATCTCTCAATACGTCAATATATTAGAAACTAAAATAGGCTTTAGGTGCTAATTGTTTCTAGTTATAAAGGCTCAGGTGTATCCCTACATCATCTTGATTGAAAACACAGAACAATCCGAGTAAGCGCAACAACTGCTTGAGCTGGCCTGTTATAGCAGGCCGTTTGATAATTATAAAGGCCAGTTCTGATTGATTTACCCAAGCCGTCTTTTTGTAAAGACGCTTGGCCGTATCAGTGTCATTAATTGTGATAATGACATCAAGTATATGCTTAAGGATAGTTCTTAGGCTTTTCTCTATTCCGCAACTTTTTCTGCATTTTTTTGCGGCTAGCGAGTTCATTTTTCAGCAGGGTAACGGCATTTTGCAAATGACGATTGATCATTTTGTTTTCTGCCATCGCGGCAGTAATTTTACGGGTGATAACAATTGCAATCACGATACTCATGATGATGGTAAAAATCCAGAGCGGAATCAGAATGATATATGCGCTGTTAAATTGGTCTGTGATCTTTTCGAAGTACTGCTGAGTGTGCTCCACTTGCAGATTGGTAAACTGATCCAGTATCGATAAAACCCGGTTCTGTATCGGGATAGCCTTCTCGACCAAAATCCGGGTGGCCTCTTGTTTTTTATTGAGCGCCAGCAGATCGATGACCTGGTATTGCATGATTGCAGCCTGGCTCGATAATTCATATTGTTTAGCTAACAGGTGTCGCTCATCTTTATCCAGCTCGGTCTGGAATAGCTTTTCGCGCGCCTTTAAAAATCGCTCACCCTCATCACGCATCTGCATGAACTGCTGGTCACGCAGGAAGGGGTCATTGGTGACGGCCATGCTGTGTAAGACAATCGAACGTTCGCGTGCTGCTTCGCGCATTTGCTTCACCAGCTGCGACTTGACGTTATGAGACATCACAATCCTGCCGACATCGTCACTGATGATCAGCATGCGAGTTAAACTGACGAGCGCGATCAGCACCATGAAAATGATGATAATCACAAAGCTTGCCAGGAGTGCCTTTTTGCCGGGTTGTTGTGACATATCTTGGTGATATCCCCTGTCATTACCGTTAATTCCGAGTTTACGAGCTAAACTAGTAATAGTTCGATAATCCTAATATAACGGATCTGCAGTAGTGTATGCCATCACACCAAGAGATTCTCCAGGGTGATATAAAAACGGGTATATTTTCAGAACATTACGACTATTATTAAATCTGGTTTAATATGTGAACGCACACAATGGATAATACAGGAGCACAGCATGGCGTACTGGAAATTAACTTTAGTTGGTGTGATTGCGCTGATTTTTAACCAGCAGGCCAGTGCGGAGATCTTGCCAGCGCCCAAACAGATCTCAGCACATGTCTATGCCTGGATCGGTCCCTACCCGGGGCCGAGTGTTGAAAACAAGGGGTATCGCATGAACCTGGTGTTTGTGGTGGGCAAGGAGGCGATTGCGGTGCTGGACTCCGGCTATTACCCGAAGATGGCGCAGGAGATGGTGCAACATATCCGCCGGGTCAGCGAGGCGCCGATTAAGTATGTGATTAACACCAACTCCCAGCCACATCGCATGCTGGGTAATGATGTGTTTCGTCAACTAGATGCGGATATCATAACAACCCAACCAGAAGCCGACCGCATGCAGTCTAATGCAAACAATTACGCTATGATGCTCGAAAATATTATGAAATTTAAACCGGAGGAGGTTGTGCTACCTAAACCGCCTAACCGCATCATTGCAAAACCGCTCTCGCTTGATCTGGGTGGTGGTGTGAAGATTGAGCTTGATATGTATAAGGCGGCGCATACGCCGTTGCCGCTGATCGTTTCGATACCAGGTGATAACGTGGTTTACACTGGCGACATTTTATATTCTGGCCGGCTGCTTTCACTGATATCGGGCAGTGACATGCGACAATGGATCGAGACTTATGATTATCTGAAAAAATATGGCGACGCCATGTTTATCCCTGGTCATGGTCATCCCGCCAAACTTGCAGCCTTCGAGCATTCCACGCGTGCTTATCTTGTCATGTTGAATACACATATGACGAAAATGGTGGAAGAGGGGGTAGATATGCAGGATGCGATCAATAAACTCGATCAATCTGCCTACAAAGACTATGCAAACTACGACTTTTTAGCCGGACGGAATGCCAACATTGCTTACCAGGAAGCCGAGCGCGCCTCATTTGAGTAAACCCAATAAAGGCCAGGGTGCTTTTTGTTACGGAATGGGATATTACTAAATGCATGCTAATTGGAAGAGGTTTGCGTATACTCCACCTTAACAAAAGACTGGCATATTCATTGCTATTACCTATCAGGGTTGCCTATGAATGAAAATACAGAACAATCACTCCAGGCAGAGCAACTCAAAAAACTCGCTCACTACCGCATGCCGTTTGGTAAATACAAGGGTCAGTTGCTGATTGATTTGCCTGAGCCCTACGTGGTCTGGTTTCGCAAACAGGGCTATCCAAAAGGAGAACTGGGTGTCATGCTGGGCATCCTGTATGAAATCAAGCTCAATGGCCTGGAATATTTGTTCAAGCCGTTTCGGAACTCATAACGTATTCTAAGGCGGGTGGGGGTATGGGTAAGCTAACCGAGTATGTCACCAATCAAATCTGGATCCTGGAGTACCCGATTCGCTTTGGCGGGATGGATTTGTTTGCGCGGATGACACTGATCCGGTTGGGCAACGCTGAGTTGATTGTCCATGATCCCTGTCACATTGATGATGCGCTTGAGGCTGAGATCGATGCCCTCGGCAAGGTGAAATATATAGTTGCCCCGGGTAATTTCCATCATTTGTTTGTGCTGGATTTCCAGCAACGTTATCCGCAGGCCGAAACCTTTCTCTGCCCAGGGCTTGAACGAAAACGCGCGGATATTCCCTTCGACTGGATTCTGGGCAACCGGCCCGACCCACGCTGGCAGGAGGAGATCGAGCAGGTGGTGATACAGGGCACCAAAATTATTAGCGAGGTGGCTTTTTTTCACAAGCCTTCAAAAACTCTGATCCTGGTTGATTTGCTGGAGAACATTGGCGACGACTATCAGCATCGCGCCGGCTTGTGGTTACGGTTCTGGTGGAAAGTGGTATTTCACATGTGGAACCATCCCAAGGCTGCCCCCGAATACCAAATGGGTTGGGGCAATAAAGCAATCGTTAAAAAAGGATTAGAAAAAATCCTTGCCTGGCAGGCAGAAAGAATCATCCTGGCCCATGGTGAACTGATCGAAGATAACGTGGATGAGGTGTTGCGGTCTGCCTGGAAAAAAGTGTTAAGCGTCTGATAACGCGTCTCTTTTAACGTCCATACATTTCAGTTTAATGACGCATTGGTGACTAATCAATTTTATCAAACACAAGCGAGGAAATAATCCGGTTCAGCCGACCTTGTTCACCGGATGCTTCCTCTACTGAGCCACTGGCATCGCTTGCCTGCCGCGCGGAAAGTTCAATCCGGTCAATATACTGTCGGCTACATTCGGTGACGGTTTGCTTGAGTAGTTCGACGAAATCGACAATTTCTTCCGGTGTTCTCACCCAGCCTTCGATATACTTGCCTTCTTTTTCCAGTATTTTTGGTTTGGATGGATGGTGTTCCAAAAGTTCATTGAATCCCCTGCACCAGTCTGCGGGGGCCTGGTGTGAAAGCTCAAAAAACAGATCAATATACGGTTCATTACGAATCAGCGGTGGACGCTTTTTATCAACCCCGATGATTTTGATATCACTGATACCTTCCATTTTGTTTGCTCCTGCAAGCCTGCTTATTTAAGTAATTTATGGTCTTTGGGAAGTTGCCGGGCATACCACAGGGCGAGCCTGTGTCGCATGGACTTTTGTGAAACCTGCTCTTCCGGCATGGGTTGAATCAGCTTGTCATGCACTAACAAGCGATAGATGTAGAGTATTTTTTCACTTTGTGAATCGCTGGCTTCAAAAACCGCTGCACCCCGGTCTTCGGCATATTTTACCCCGGCTATAATCGCGGCTTTGACCAACTCGGCTTCATGTTTTAATTTTTTCATTTCGTTACCCGCTTATCTACCGCGGGCCGTTACGAGAATTAACCAGACGATTCCGGGCCTGGATATCCAACAGGCGCGGGTTCAGTGTATCGAAGTTGATCATGGTGTTCTGGGCTTTGGTTTCTTCATCAATGCGACGTTGGATATGTTTGACATCGTTCAGGACGGCGACAGAGTGGGTTATCAGTAGTTCAGGTGTCAGGTTTTCGCTCATAATATTGCGCATACAAAGGTAGTCAGCAACGACATTCTATCTGAAAAACAGAGTCTGCGCATGATGGTTTTGTCTGTTTTCTGCAAGTTCCAGGAGATTTACAGAAAAAAGTGCACTTCTTGCTGTCGAGTCACGGAAGGGCGGAGATAATGGTGGATTAAGTGACAAAGTGGGATGGGAATTTTCGTACCCACTATTAGCGTTCATGCGCCTTAGCGATTTGTTCGTAGACAAAGCCGTGGATAGCCAGTTTATCTTTATCTTCCAATGTCTGGAACTGGATGCCATATTTAAATTTGTCCCCGTCTTCTTTCTTGGGAATGATTCGGCGGATGATGGCAGACAGGGTGACATAGTCCTCCATGTCGGCGACTTTGATTTTTGCCAGCGTTGTGATGGTGTCACCCACCTCACCAATTTCTGCGTCAGATTCTATCAGGGCCCCGGCGGTGCTCATGTCAGAGATAAGCGCGCTTTTGGTTCTGACTTCCGATTTTCCCGGTTCTTCATTCTGGACCGTGGCGATGATTTTGGTTGCCGCTCTTTGGGCCTGGCGTACGATTCTACTTTCCAGTTCCTTGGGGTAACTCAAATGAATATAGCGATAGGGGGTAACGGCTTTTTTGATAATACTGGACACAAACGCCTGTACGGAATTACCGGATAAAAGTCGAACTGCGAATACCTCATTTTCGGAAACTGACAAGGCATTACCTTGATTGGTTGGGAGGGTGGTGATGATACTCTGGCCGTTCAGAAAGCCGATCACCCGCACATAAAAACGCTCTTCGTCGTTGGATTTGCAGGGATAGTATTGCAGTTGCAGCCCATCACCGACTGACAGGTTTAATTCCAGTTCTTTTTCTGCCATCTTCCTGTTTTCTTGAGTTTTAGTTGTTTATTTTTAAGACTGATTTTTAATATATCGGCTAATTGACGAATCGCTTGACTCCCGGAGGCACCGCGCTGCCGGGGTCGGACCGTGCGGATGCACGCTAATAGACTGTAATTTTAATAAAGTAATGGGATGATGATTAACCAGGAGATCGTTGAACAACTCAATGAGATCGCCGCGTTGCTGGAAGAGCAAGGGGCGAATCCCTATCGGGTCATGGCCTACCGCAAGGCCGCGGCGGTGGTGGCCGGGCTTACTCAACCGATTAGCGAGGTCGTGGAGCGTAAGGGATTTAGATGAACATCACGACAGCCAGCATACTGTCGTGACCGAGACACGCGGACCCCTGACCGGCCAACGTGTCGTCCGTGGCCGCGAAGCCGAGTGTCGTGACTTTTATGCACGGTGAGCGCGAAGTCAATCGCTAAAAATGTGACTCAACCTGTGACTTCCTGCTAAGAAATGGTCTATATAATTGATAAAGGAATAAATCAGGGAGATGGCTATGGAAGACCAGTTGAATACCACACGTGCCGTGTTGCGCGCCAGTTCGAACGAATTACTGAAAAAGTCCAATGTCGTTGCCACTGGGGTTGGTTATAAGGTGACCGCTGGCAAGCAGACCGATCAGCTATGTCTGATCTGTTCGGTTCAGAAGAAACTACCGCGGGCACAATTGTCTGAAAAGGACTTGGTTTCGCCGCAGCTCCAGGGCTTGCCTACCGATGTGGTGGAAACCGGCCTGATTCGCGCTTTTCAAAATCGGACTGACCGTTTTCGACCTGCGCCGGGTGGGGTGAGCATTGGTCACTACCTCATTACCGCCGGGACCCTTGGGTGCCTGGTAAATAAAAACGGTAAGCGGATGATCCTGTCTAACAATCATGTACTGGCCAATAGCAATGATGCCAATATCGGCGATCCCATTTACCAGCCGGGCCCGATTGATGGTGGAAGTGCTGCGGATCAAATTGCCACGCTCGAAGACTTTGTCCCCATCGATTTTGGTGAAGCGGGATCGAGTTGTTCCATCGGCAATAGCGCTGCCGGCATTGCCAATCTGTTTGCCCAAGCCGTGGGTAGCAAGACCCGCCTGAAAGCAGTCCAGCTGCAGGCCACCGATAATTTAGTGGATGCGGCGATCGCCAGGCCGCTCTCGGACAGTGATGTCGAGGATTCGATTCTGGATATTGGTGCCATCGCAGGTGTGGGCGAGGCATCGCTGAACATGTCCATCCAGAAGAGCGGGCGCACGACAGGTTATACCACGGGGGTCATCCAGCAGGTGGATGTCACCGCCGATGTGAACTATGGTGGGAGCAAAACGGCACGCTTCACCGATCAGCTCCTGGCCGGTCCCATGAGCCAGGGCGGGGATAGCGGCTCTGCTGTGTTGGACGACGATAACAACCTGGTTGGCCTGTTGTTCGCGGGGAGTGAAACCACTACCATCATCAATCGTATCCAACACGTGTTTAATCTGTTACAAGTATCACGATGAACCCTCTCGCCGCAGTATTACTCGCCATGATGTGCTGCGGCAGTTTCGCAGTCGAGGCAGCAACGGAGATCAATGCCATGTCTGATTCGATTCAGACCGTTAAACAACGACACAATGATGAACTGATGGCCATTGAGGGCGTGATCGCGGTCGGGATTGGCCAGGCTCCGGATGGCAGTAGTGCTATCATCATCACGATGGAAGAAGGTCAGCAACAAGCTGCCTCGCAACTACCGAAAACACTCGAAGGATATCCCGTCATCATTCAATACAGTGGCAAGATCCGCGCGCAGTAATCCTGAACAAAACGATGTAACTTACCGACTCTATTGGAAGTCGTGGATATTCTGATTATGGAAGATGCACGGAAAATTAACACGGTTGAAAAAAAGTCGATCGCCTGCGAATACAGGTGGCGAGTATTGATGACCTGATTCGGATGAAAACGCAATCCGCACGTGCGCAGGATATTGAAGATATTAAGGCACTTAAAAAAATTAAAGCCCTGATAAAAATTAGAGCCCAGAAGGAATTAAAG
>JASFLV010000092.1:0-9539 GCA_050117915.1 Thioalkalispiraceae bacterium
GTAAGAAATACTCACAGTGGTACCTTCTTCTTCTGCAATACTGGTGGCCGCCTCTAAGGCTGCATCTCCTCCCCCGACAACCAGCACATGCTGGTTTTTATATTGCTCCGGATCGATCAGGCTGTATACGACCTTCGGCTGGTCTTCGCCTGTGACGCCCAGCTTACGCGGTGTGCCACGCCGGCCAATGCTTAACAGCACGGCTTTGGTTGTGTATTCACCTTTTGCTGTCTTCACCAGGTAGCCATCATTCAGCGTGGTTATGTCGTCCATTTTTTCACGATACTTGATCTTTACACCGGTTTTCTTTTCAACCTCCTGCCAAAATCTTAACAGCGTCTCTTTGGTTGTTTCGCGAAAATTCACTTTGCCAACAACAGGTAGTTTCACTGGCGCGGTCATCACCAGCTTGCCACGTGGAAATTTGAATACGGTGCCACCCAGCGAATCCTGCTCCAGGGTCAGATACTTCATCTTCCTTTCATGGGCACCCAGGCTCGCGGCAAACCCCGCGGGCCCCGCCCCAATAATCACCACATCGTAATCCAGCGCATGCTTATTGCCGACATGTTTACAAATAGACTCAATAGCCTGTCGCCCCTGTTCACAGGCATTGCGAATCAAACCCATGCCACCCAGTTCACCGGCAATAAAGATCCCAGGCACATTGGTTTCAAAGTTTTCCTGCACCAATGGAATATCCACCCCGCGCTTTTCTGTTCCAAATACCAGCTCGATGGCATCCATGGGACAGGCCCGCTTGCAGGCACCATGGCCTATGCAGTGGGTAGGACTAATCAGCTGCGCCTTACCCCGGATGAGGCCGAGAATCTTGCCTTCCGGGCAGGCATTGACACAGGCACCACAGCCAACGCAGATAGCAGGATCGATGACGGGGTGCAAGGAAGCCGGCTCAGTCAGACCCGCCTTGGTCGCCGCCTGTAGGGTCTTCTGGTTTTTGTGCGACCTGGTTCGGCGGATGATGATATAGATGCCAACAAACAGGACCGGGATCAGATACAGGCCCCACTTATATAGCTCTACTTCACTCATAGAATTCTGTATCCTGCTATCTTAACTGCAAACTCGAACGTAGACTTTAAACTGATTTTTATTAAGGAAAAGTCGTGCCGGTCACGTTTTTCAAGGCCAAAATGGTTTAAAAAACTATAATCTTCAATAACCTAGTGATTCTCTCTGGATCAATGATGGATCAAGATAAGCAACCCTACCCAGTAACAAATATAGTCTCCGCAGAGAAGTTGTCATCTGAAAAACAGGACCGCTGGTTGTTCAAGGACATTTCTTTCAAGATCGAACCGGGGCAGCTGTTACATATCAAGGGTGCGAATGGCACCGGTAAGACCACCCTGCTACGCATTCTCTGTGGACTGACAACGCCTGATAACGGCAAAATATACTGGGGAAATAAACCTATCCTCAAACAACGTGACCAATATCACACACAACTGAGTTATGTTGGCCATCACGACGGGATCAAACAGGACCTGAGCGTCGAAGAAAATCTGAAGGTCGCGGCTGTTTTAGCACAGGGTAAACAGACCCAACCCCGGCTGTATAATCTGGATCAGGTACTCAATAAAATGGGGCTCATCAAAAAGAAGACCAGTTTTGCCCATGCACTGTCAGCGGGTCAACGTCGACGCCTGGCCCTGGCCCGCTGCCTGTTAAATGAGACATCGATCTGGGTACTGGATGAACCGCTTACCGCACTGGATAGTCAAGGTACACAGCTGGTCGAGGAGATGGTAAGACAACATCTCGAGCGGGACGGGATTGCAATATTAACCTCGCATCATGTCCTCAGCGTAGAAAATAATCATTACCAGGAACTTCACCTGTCCTGATGGGGAATATGAAAGTTTTCTACACCATACTTAAACGGGACTTATTGCTGGCCATCAGGCATCGAGCCGAGCTTTTAAATCCGATGTTGTTTTTTGCACTGGTGATTGTTTTATTTCAGCTGACTATGCGTACCCAACCAGAAATGCTATTAACCCTGGCCCCGGCCGTGATCTGGATTGCCGCCTTGTTGGCCGCCTTGTTAAGCCTGGATCATATGTTTCGCACGGATATGGAAGACGGTACCCTCGAACAGATGATCATCAGCACCCAGCCAACTTCATTGTTAGTACTGGCCAAGATCATTGCTCACTGGCTGGTTACAGGTCTGACGATAACTATGCTCGGGCCATTGCTCGGATTGATGCTGGGCCTGTCATTAGCTGCAACCAAAATCCTGTTCTTAACGTTATTAATAGGTACGCCGGTATTAAGCGCCATCGGCTCTATCGGGGTGGCACTGACTGTTGGCTTACGGCGGGGTGGTATGCTTCTATCTTTACTGGTGTTACCACTCTATGTACCCGTGTTGATTTTTGCCAGCCAGACCGTGAATACCTATAGCGGTGGTTACCCGATCACGGCAGTGATGAGCATGTTAGTAGCACTGCTGATACTTTCATTAAGCCTGGCGCCTCTGGCTGCCTCCGCTGCATTGCGTATGAGTGTAAGTTAAATGCATAAATTATTTCACCAACTTGGTTCAGCACCGACTTTTTACCGGTGGTCAGGCCTTTGGTTACCCTGGTTAGGCATTTGCTGTGCACTCCTGTTTATCATCGGACTTTATGGTGGCCTGGTTTATGCGCCTGCCGATTATCAACAGAGTGATAGCTTCCGGATCATGTATGTCCATGTCCCTGCCGCATGGATGTCCATGTTTGTTTACCTGGTGATGGCCTTCAGTGGCGCAATTACCATTATCTGGCATATCAAACTGGCCGAAGTAATCATGCTCAGCAGTGCCCCGATCGGTGCCGGCTTTACCTTGCTGGCCCTGATTACGGGCTCGATCTGGGGTAAGCCCATGTGGGGAACCTGGTGGGAATGGGGTGATGCACGCCTAGTTTCAGAGCTGTTATTGCTATTCTTATATATTGGTGTCATTGGGCTGTATACTGCAATTGAAGATAAACGGAAATCCGGCCAGGCGGTGGCGATATTGTCCCTGGTTGGGTTGGTGAATATACCGATTATCCATTATTCGGTGATCTGGCTGAATACGCTGCATCAGGGTCCCACCGTTTCAAAATTTGATAACCCGTCGATTGATACCCGTATGCTAATTCCGTTATTAATCATGGCCGTGGCATTCAAACTTTTTTATCTAATTGTTCTGTTATTACGCTCGCGTAACGAAATTCTCTGGCGTGAACGCCGTAGTCAATGGGTCAAGAAGATCATTCAGGAGCAACAGAATGGCTGAATTTTTTCATATGGATGGCTATGCAGTCTTTGTCTGGTCGGCTTATGGCATTACGGCCCTGGTCCTCACAGCCAGCGTGTTATTCCCGCTGATCAGACATAAACAGGTACACCAGCGTATCACCCGCTTACTTGAAGAGGAGCAGGATTAATGCACCCAGCCCGTGCCCGTCGTCTGGCCCTGGTCATCGTCATGCTGGTGGCCGTGTTCAGTGCGGGCGGTTTTATCTTTTATGCCTTCCAGGAAAACATGATGATGTATTTCACGCCCAGTGAAGTCGTCGCGGGTAAAGCACCCATTGGCCAGCGCTTTAACATGGGTGGCATGGTAGCTGAAGGCAGTGTCGTTAAATCCAGTGACACGGTGGCTGTGCGTTTTGATGTAACAGATTATGATAAAACCATCACCGTCACCTTCTCCGATATCCTGCCGGATCTGTTTCGTGAAGGTCAGGCGGTCATTACCAAAGGCGCACTCAATAGCGAAGGTCTCTTTGTTGCCGACGAGGTCCTCGCCAAACACGACGAAACCTACATGCCCAAGGAAGTGGCTGACAGCCTAAAAAATAGAGACCAGCACACTAAAAACAATAATAACCCACCCACAGGCGCCAGCCCGCCATGATTCCTGAGCTTGGCCAGTTCGCCCTGGTAGTTGCGTTAATCTGTGCCATAGTCCAGGCCGGTCTGCCGATTATCGGTAACGTCACCCGGATCCCCAATTTACTGGCCGTGGCGCGACCGGCTGCCCACGCCCAGTTTTTATCCTTATCGGTTGCCTTTGCCTGTTTGATTTATGCATTTGTCAGCAGTGATTTCTCGGTGGCCTATGTCGCACAAAACTCCAATACTGCCTTGCCGCTTTTGTATAAAGTCTCGGCCGTGTGGGGGGCACATGAAGGCTCGTTGCTACTCTGGGCATTGACACTGGGTCTGTGGACCTTTGCCGTCTCTCTCTTTAGTCGCCAGGTGCCTAATCTAATGCTGGCACGAGTCCTGTCGATCATGGGCTGGATCAGTGTCGGATTTCTATTGTTCCTGATCATCACCTCCAATCCCTTCGAGCGCCTGTTACCCGCCGCCATGCAAGGGCGGGACCTGAATCCTTTGTTACAGGACCCGGGGCTAGCGATTCATCCACCCATGTTATATATGGGCTACGTCGGCTTCTCGGTGGCCTTTGCCTTTGCTATAGCCGCACTATGGGGTGGGCAACTGGATGCGGCCTGGGCACGATGGTCACGGCCCTGGACCAATATCGCCTGGATCTTTCTCACCCTTGGCATCACCCTGGGAAGCTGGTGGGCCTATTATGAACTGGGCTGGGGCGGCTGGTGGTTCTGGGACCCGGTAGAAAACGCCTCGTTCATGCCCTGGCTGGTGGGGACGGCACTGATCCACTCCCTGGCGGTCACCGATAAACGCAGTAGCTTCAAGGCATGGACGGCGTTACTGGCGATTTTCGCCTTTTCCCTGAGCCTGCTCGGTACCTTCCTGGTGCGTTCCGGAGTCCTGGTGTCCGTGCATGCGTTTGCCAATGACTCTGAACGTGGCGTGTTTATTCTGATCTTTCTCGCTATCGTGGTTGGTGGCTCACTGTTGCTGTACGCCTGGCGCGCCCCGACGATCAAATCTCATGGTCGCTTTGCGCTGCTCTCCCGGGAAACTACTTTGTTGTTAAACAACGTTTTCCTGGTGGTGCTTGCCGTGTGTATCCTGGGTGGCACCCTGTTTCCAATTATCACGGTCGCACTGGAGCTGGGTAAATACTCTGTCGGTGCGCCTTATTTTAATTTTATCTTTATCCTGCTGGCGGTGCCCCTGGCCGTGATCGTAGGTATCGGCCAGTTACTGCGCTGGAAACAGGACAGCGCTCAGCGCCTGCTAACACCCATCGCCATCCAGTTTTGCTTGAGTATTCTGCTTGCGCTGCTGACCGTTGCCCTGCTACCAGGCTTCTCCGGTTATGCATTACTAGGCATGAGTCTGGCCTGGTGGATTGCGATCAGCACCCTCTATAGTTTTATCCAGCGCTTCAAGAACCAGTCGTTATCGTTAAGCGCACTGAACAAAACGCCACCCGGTTACTATGGTTCTCATCTCGCTCACCTTGGGGTCATGGTATTTTGTATCGGGATAACCCTGACCTCGGTTTACTCCGATAAAAAGGATGTCTTACTCGAACCGGGCGCTAGCTATCAATTGAATGCGTTTAACTATACGTTTCAGGGTGCCAGTCCGGTTAATGGTCCAAACTATCGTGGTTATGAAGGCACTATCATTGTCTCAAAAAATAATGAGCACGTTGTTACCTTGAACCCACAAAAACGCTTTTACTTCTCGCAACAAAACCCCATGACCGAAGCCGCGATTGATGCCGGCATCACCCGGGATTTATTCGTTGCCCTGGGTGAACAACGAGGTCAACAAGGTGCCTGGACTCTACGCCTGTATCATAAACCTTTCATCCGCTGGATCTGGTTTGGCGCTGTACTGATGGCATTGGGTGGCCTGGTTGCTTCATTGGACAGGCGTTATCGGCGGGTAAAATTTCCGTCTCATAAAAAGATTGTCGGTAACAACGAGGAGCTGGCATAGTGTTACGCTTCCTGTTGCCGTTGCTGCTGTTTATTATACTCATCGTGTTCCTGGCCATCGGTCTGAAAAACGACCCACGTTATATCCCTTCGCCGTTAATCAATAAAGCTGCACCGGATTTTCGCCTGCCCCGTTTATATTCACCGGATACGCTATTTACGCCCGAACTTCTAAAGGGCAAGGTCTGGCTACTAAATGCCTGGACTTCTGATTGCGTCGGCTGCCGGCAGGAGCACCCGCATCTACTGGAATTGTCCAGGCAGGATGGTGTCAGCCTGGTCGGACTGAATTATCGTGACTCTGATCAGTTAGCCAGGGCAGTGCTGGAACAGAGCGGTAATCCTTATCGTCTGATTGTTACCGATCACGACGGTAGTGTGGGTATCAATTACGGTGTCTATGCGGTACCCGAGACCTTTTTGATCGATCGTAAAGGTATCATTCGCTATAAATACATTGGCCCACTCCATCCAGAAGAAATATACGGCACACTGCTACCGCTGATTAATCAACTCCAACGGGAACCCGCCTAGTGTTCACTGTTCAAGTTAAGGCCATCATGTTAAGCGTATTTCTTGTCGGCTGTATCCCGCTTACTGTATTCGCCGGGCTAGAGGTACGCAGCTTTGCTGATCCGCAACAGGAGCAACGTTATTATAAACTGGTTGATGAACTGCGTTGCCTGGTCTGTCAAAACCAGAACCTGGCCGATTCCAATTCCCAGTTAGCCCAGGACTTGCGTAATAAAGTCTATGCAATGGTAACCACCGGTAAAACCGATCAGGAAGTGATTGACTACATGGTCAATCGCTATGGTGAATATGTACTTTACCGGCCGCCATTTAATCCTGTCACCGCGGTACTCTGGCTGGGTCCGTTTTTGATCGTCCTGGTAGCGATCATCTGGCTGCTAGTTTACATCGCCAGGCGTAACCGCAGCAAACCCGCCGGCCTGTGTGATGAAGATCGTAAGCGCAGCCAGCGGATGCTGGATGATGATGACAAGGACGATAAGTCATGATCGAATTTATCCTGCTTTCCATTGCCTTACTCGTCATCGTCATCTGGTTGATCGCCCCTGTGTTACTCGGCAACCAGAGACAAAGCCCTGCAAACAGACAACAGCTCAACATTGCGATTGCCCGTGAGCGCCTGGCAGAACTTGACGCGCAGTTACAGCAAGGGGATATCGACCAGGCGCATTATGATCAGGCCAGTGACGAAATCAACCTCGCCTTGCTCGATGATGCAAATGCCCCAGAAGCTATCCAGCAAGACACAATCCAATCCGATACGCCACAAAATGAATTACCGGTTAACTACCGACGCAATATCTTTATCCTGTTAACCCTTATACCTTTTCTTGCTTTTGCTCTCTATCAATACTGGGGTGCACCTGAAGCTATCAGCGGCCTAGGGCAAACTGAACAGGTTCAAAGCCAGGCGCCTGCTACCAGCAACGATAAGCAACAGCAGCACGCCGGCAGCATGGGTGAAATGCTAGCAAGGCTTGAGAGCCGGCTTGCACAAGATCCCAATGACCCGGATGGCTGGTATACCCTGGCGAGAAGTTACATGGTGTTAAAACAGTATGCTAAAGCGGAATCTGCCTATCGCCAGCTGCATTCACTGGTCGGCGATCAGGCGGAGATCCTGCTGGGCCTGGCCGATGCGATGACTATGACACGTAACGGTGACATGCGTGGCGAACCCTTTGAGCTGGCAAAACGTGCCCTGGAGCTGGAACCTGAGAACCCGACTGCACTCTGGTTAACCGGTATTGGCTATCGGGATAATGGTGATCGGGTGACCGCCATCAGTCTGTGGAAAAAACTACTACCGCTGATCAGCAGTGACCCGCAATCCGTGCACGAAGTCAGGACTTTAATTCAACAGGCAGAAACGCAACTCGGCGGGAAGCTAGCAGCCGATGTCCCGCCCACTGCCGCCATAACCGCTTCGTCCATCAACACCCCGGCGTCAACTGCCAGTATTATGGTTCGTGTTGAGCTGGACCCAGAAAGCGCTAACCATCACTCGGCGACAGACTACGTGATGGTCTATGCACAGCGGAGTACAGGGATGAAAATGCCACTGGCCATGTATAAAGCGCAGGTCAAAGACCTGCCCATGACCATTACCCTCAGTGATGACCTTGCGCTTAGCCCGATGAACAAATTATCCAGTGCTGATCAGGTTAAGCTGGTTGCGCGTATCTCTAAGTCCGGACAGGCCATCAAGCAACCAGGGGATATCGAGGTGGTCAGCGGTCCGCACTCTGTAGCTGATACAGATCGGATAACGCTCAGGTTCTCACCATAACCAAACACCTGGTCTCAGCCAGGTGTTCGTTGAGTTTAGCTTCTCGATTCAGGAGACATTGTTTAGTAGCGCTACCAGTAGGTAGCTCAGTTTGCATCACTGTTGTTGTTTATCTCGTGATCAGTGTTTACACGATGGCTGTCAGAATCCCCGGTTAATTCCTGGGCTTAATTCCGGGAAAAATATCCAGCCTGGTCAGTGTCCTTTCCTGCGGCGGTGGTTTACTATTTAACTATGAATGACAAGACTACCCATTTTGGTTACGAAGACGTCGCCTGGGATGAAAAACAGGGCAAGGTGGCCGGGGTTTTTCACTCAGTCGCCCAGAAATATGACGTGATGAATGACCTGATGTCCCTGGGCATCCACCGCATCTGGAAGCGCTTTACTATTGAACTTAGTGGGGTCCGTAAGGGCCAGCGGGTACTGGACATCGCCGGCGGCACCGGTGATCTAGCGGCTAAATTCTCCCGCTTGGTCGGTACCGAAGGTGAAGTGATACTGGCGGATATCAACGACTCCATGCTCAAGGTCGGTCGTGATCGGCTGGCGGACCTGGGTATTGCCGGCAACCTGCAATTTGTGCAGGCCAATGCCGAATGCCTGCCGTTTCCGGATGACCATTTCGACTGCATTACGATTGCCTTTGGATTGCGCAACGTAACCGATAAGGACAAGGCCTTACGTTCCATGAATCGGGTGCTAAAACCCGGCGGTCAGTTAATGATTCTGGAATTCTCCAAACCCACGGTCAAGGCACTCAATCCACTTTACGATACTTATTCATTTAAGCTCCTGCCGCTGATGGGTAAGTTGATTGCCAATGATGCGGAAAGTTATCAATACCTGGCGGAATCCATTCGCATGCATCCGGATCAGGAAACCCTGAAGGCGATGATGGAGGCTGCCGGCTTCGAAAAGTGCGAGTACCACAATCTCACTGGCGGTATCGTTGCCCTGCACCGGGGTTATAAAATCTGACCGGTTATGCCCTGCCCGACAGCAACTGACGGAAGGTAAACAATCATGAGCCTCACAGCAGAAGTCAGCATGGCCTTAACCGCCGCACTCGAAACGGCCATTAATACTTACCTGCAGATGGATCCCGACACCCTGCAACGGCTTTCGCAATTTTCCGACAAGGTGATTGCTATTGAGCTCCAGGATACCGGTATCGTCCTGTATTGCTTACCCCAGGCCCATGGCATAACGATCATGAGTCACTACGCAGGGGAGCCGGATACGACCATTTCCGGTCGCCCGGTCTCCCTGGCCAGACTCACCATTTTGAATGACACACAGGTCATGTTCGCCGGTGAAGTCAGCAT
>JASFLV010000093.1:0-9471 GCA_050117915.1 Thioalkalispiraceae bacterium
AATTGAAAACCCAAAGGTTTTCATCGCTATCCCATCCTTCAGGCTCTTTTGCAGTTTGATCACATAAAACAGGAAAATCGCATCCAGGATCAGCGTGGCGATCAGATAAAACAGGCCCGTCATCTGCACCAGGTAGGGAAAGATCGTCACAATAATCAGGATAATGGTATAGAGCAGCACGTGCAGGCGGGTAAACTCGATGCCATGCGTCACCGGCAACATGGGGATGTCGACCTTGGCGTATTCTTCACGGCGATGGATAGCGAGTGCCCAGAAGTGCGGGGGCGTCCAGGCAAAGATGATCAGGAACAACCAAAGGCTGTTGGGGTCAATGGTTCCAGTAATCGCGGTCCAGCCTAGCACCGGTGGCGCTGCCCCAGCCGCTCCACCAATTACAATATTCTGTGGAGTAGCCCGTTTCAAAAACATGGTATAGATAACCGCGTAACCAATCAGGGATAAAAAGGTTAACACGGCGGTCAGGACATTAACCCATGCAACCAGAATTACCATCGCCAGCGTACCAATAATCAAAGCGAAAATCAGGGCATGCCGATTGGATAAGTGTCCTGTCGGAATTGGACGCTGACTGGTCCTTTGCATATCGGCGTCAACTTTCTGATCAACCACCTGATTGATTGCTGCAGCTGAAGCGGCTGCCAGGCCGATTCCAATCGTGCCAAATACCAGATTATCCAGGCCCTGCATGAATTCCTGCATCCCATCGATAGCAAGTAACATCCCCACGATCGCGGTAAAGACAATCAGAAAAACCACTTTGGGTTTACACAGCTCGTAATAATCGCGCCAGTTGCGTGACCAGCCTGCGGTAAGCGTATTTTCAGCCTGTTCGTTCATAATCCCGATAGTTTACCATTGATGTCGGATTTACCCAATCTGCGAACTCTTTAACAGGAACTTTAAATCTTCCATGATCCCGATCGCCTCAAAACCGTTGTTGTAGTACATCATGTAGTTACCAATCGGATCGATCATATACACACGTTTCGCACCAGAAACTTCAGGCAGATTCGTGCCATCCACACCTTGAAGCGTGTTCAGCAATGGTTGTGTATTCGTTTTATTACCTGTGAGAATCGTCAGTTTTTCATATGTTTGACTGAGTTCAGCCAGTTCGTCTTTGTTATCAGGTAAACGGGTATATAACAGATAATAACGAACACGTTGCGCCTCACCGCCCTGACCTAGTCTTGCATTGCGCATTTTGAGTAAATTCAATTTACAGTCAGCATCACAGTGATTCTTAACGACATATAAATAAGACCATTTGCTACGCATATCTTCCAGATTAAAATCTTTGCCCTCAACCGTCTGCAAGTCAAATGCTGGCAGGGGTCTGGCTGGCACCACCAGTTCTCCGAAATTTTTTGTCTCAGTTGGGATTAAATCCCGGTATTTATACACAATAAAGGCAAACAGGATGGGCGCAATAAAGATTAACGCCAGCATAACGAGCCCAAGTCTTGATCGTGTTTGTACCTGTTGCTGATCCTGTTTCATGTCCTGTCCTGCTTCTGAATTTTTCGGGTATTCACCATAAAAAATATCAACATCAATACTCCCGCGAGGGTGAACCATTGTACGGCATAGCTCATATTTTTTTCCGGCGGTGAGTTTACTATGCTCCAGTCACGAACATACTCACCGTCCATATCCTCTGCC
Organism: Thioalkalispiraceae bacterium; assembly: GCA_050117915.1. Taxonomy (GTDB): domain Bacteria; phylum Pseudomonadota; class Gammaproteobacteria; order UBA6429; family Thiohalophilaceae; genus SZUA-24. Next base: position 1,684 of record JASFLV010000093.1, read on the forward strand.
TGTAACAGTAGAAAGGGTTTAAGTTTATAGGGGATATCCTTATCCAGCTCCTCAATGTCGACCCAGCGAACCAGGGCTGGCCAGTCATCCGCAAGACGGTTCCTGTCATTAAACGTGACAATATCCTTGGTCTTGAATTTTGCGGTACCACGTATGCTGACTCTCCCCTGCGGAGTTTTGATGTCTGGTCGAATCTCACGGCGAACATCAGCCTTAACCCATCCCCGATTGATTAAAACCGCATAGTCTGAGTCTTCGATTTGCAGAGGAGTCACTACATTGTAACCCGTCTGTCCCTGATGAACCTTGTTATCAACCAGAACCTGGTAATCCGTTAAATACCTACCGGTGACGATCAGGCGCCGATATTCAATTTCCTCCGGATCGGGATTCTCAGCAACTATTTTCAACGGCGGCAGCTGGCTTTTGCGTTGTTGATCGGCAAGCAGTTCTCGCTTCTCATCCGTCCGACTCAACTGCCAGAAACCCAGAGAAATCAACGCCGGAAACAATACCAAAGTAACCAGTGTTGGTATTATTCGAGGGGCAAACTGGAAGCTACCTATGCGCATGGTCTAACCAGATCGTTTATACTAGCCCTGTCAAATGCAGGGGATTCTTTATGAAAGCTGTAATACTCATTCTACTACTACTCGTTGTGGCTAGCCTGTTTTATGCCCTTTTCACGCTGGTAAAGGACAAGGGGCAGACTAACCGAACCGCCAAGGCCCTGACGTTACGTGTGTCACTCTCTCTGCTATTACTGATTGTATTGTTCATCAGTATCAAAATGGGGTATATCAAACGCAACCCTCATCCTGTCTTGATTGATCAATTTAATGATCAGATGAAAGAGAGCCAAAACTAACCTCAGAAATTAAAAAAGGCGCCGTCTTTTTAACGGCGCCTTTTTCTCGTATTTACCAGGTTGGTTTATAGTGCATAAACAAAGATGAACAGACCAACCCAGACCACATCAACAAAGTGCCAGTACCAGGCCGCTGCTTCAAATGCAAAGTGATTCTTTGCAGTAAAGTGGCCTTTCAGGATACGTAGCAACATCACTGTCAACATGATCGCACCAATCGTCACGTGTGCGCCGTGGAAACCTGTCAACATATAGAAGGTTGAACCATAAGTACCACTAGAAAGCTTAAGACCGTAATCACTGATTGCATGGATATATTCATATACCTGGAAACCAAGGAAAGTGAAACCCAGGACCAGTGTGATAAACATCCAGCCAACTAACTTGCCACGTTGGTCTTTCTTCAAAGCGTGGTGAGCAAACGTAACCGTGAAGCTTGATGTAATCAGCAGGATAGTATTCAGTAAAGGAATGCCCCATGCATCAACAACACCTGAAGGTGCTGGATACTTCTCCGGATCCGGATTTTCCAGAAGTGGCCATGCCGCCTGAAACTTGTCCCATAATAGCTGGTGTGTCGATGCATTATTAGTCAAACCTGCATCATCACCCAACCAGGGTACGGATAGCTGACGAATATAGAACAAGGCACCGAAGAACGCCGCAAAGAACATCACTTCAGAAAAAATGAACCACATCATGCCCATCCGGAATGATGTATCTACCTGAGCATTATACTTGCCCGCTTCACTTTCACGGATAACCGTACCAAACCAGCCAAACATCATTACAGCAATGATGGCCATACCAACATACATAATAGCCAAATTGCCAACGGTACCATCAGCATTCAGTGCATAGGCAAAACCGAATGTAGTGGTAAATAAGCCTAGAGAACCGACCAGGGGCCAGTGACTCGGCTCGGGCAAATAATAATTAGATTCTGACATGTTTACCCCTCTTCTCTCACTTTTATATTTAAAATTAAAATTCTGATTATTCTCTACCTGCAAACGAAGCCATTTGCAAATAACCTGAGCCTGTATCCAGATCGGCTTTATAGTTCAAATCGATAAATCGATAAGTCATCGTTAAAACAGGGATACTTTCCGGTAATGCTGAGTTAACTACAAAACGTAATGGCATTTCTTTTTCTTCACCTGGTTGTAATGTCTGTTTACGAAAACAAAAACATTCAATCTTCGCCAGGTATTTCTTGGCCAGGTTAGGTGTAACATCAGGTATTGCCTGTAACACCATCGGCTTGTTAGAACGGTTTTTCACGTAATAACTCACCTCTTTAATCTGGCCAGGGTTCATGGTCAATCGCTTGGTCTTGGAACTGAACTCCAGGTCCAGCGCCGGATTGTCTGTAACTAGAAACTGCATGGTAATGGTTCGTGACTCATCAACACCGTTGTTTAATGCTCGCTCTGTCTCGGCTGCAGAATCATAGGTACCATCCTCAATTTCCTGGTAGCTACCATTTAGACCGAATGCATCGCAAAAGACATCGTACAGCGGTATCAATGCAAAACCGAAACCAAACATCGCAATAACAACCAGGCCTGAAACACCCAGTACTTTTTTGTTTGCACTTTCTGTTTTGTCGTTGTTACTCATCAGTACTTAGCCACGTATTGTTGTCAGCACAAATAACAGGAAATAAAAACCCAGGGCGATGGCACCCACAATTGCAACCGTGATTATGATGCCTCGTTTTCGTTTTTTCTCCTGGTCTTCTGTCATACCGTTTTAAACTCCGCCCGCCCTGTGCGAGACAAGACAGGCGGAATTTTCTCTTACTTAACTTCTGGTGCAGTTTCAAAAGTATGGTACGGTGCGGGTGATGGAATACTCCATTCCAGACCCTTGGCACCTTCCCAAACCTGATCCGATGCCTTCTCACCACCCTTGATAGTCTTGATGACAATATACAGGAACAGGAGTTGTGATAGGCCAAACACGAAACCACCAATTGATGAAATCATGTTCCAGTCAGCAAACATTACATTGTAGTCAGGGATACGGCGTGGCATACCCTCCAGACCAACAAAATGCTGAGGGAAGAACAACACATTCACGGAGATAGCTGAGATCCAGAAGTGCAGTTTACCCAACTTCTCGCTGTACATATTACCGGTCCACTTTGGCAGCCAGTAATAAACACCACCTATAAGCGCGAACAGCGCGCCGGTTACAAGTACATAGTGGAAGTGAGCTACTACGAAATAGGTATCATGATACTGAAAGTCAGTAGGTGCCACACCCAGCATCAGACCAGTGAATCCACCAATCGTGAACAGGAATACAAAAGCAACCGCCCACAGCATGGGTGTCTCGAATGTCATCGAGCCCTTCCACATGGTGGCCGTCCAGTTAAAGACTTTCACTGCAGTCGGTACCGCAATCATCACCGTGGCATACATGAAGTACAACTCACCGGCGACAGGCATACCTACTGTGAACATATGGTGTGCCCACACGATGAATGACAGGAAGGCAATCGCGGCCGTTGCATAGACCATAGAGGCATAACCAAACAGCGGCTTACGCGCAAAGGTTGGGATGATCTGCGAAACGATACCGAATGCCGGTAGGATCATAATGTATACCTCTGGGTGACCAAAGAACCAGAATACGTGCTGGAACAGAACTGGGTCACCACCACCAGCGGCATCAAAGAACGAAGTACCGAAGTATTTATCCGTCAGCATCATGGTTACCGCACCCGCCAGTACTGGCATAACTGCAATCAGCAGGAAGGCAGTAATCAACCAGGTCCAGACGAACAGCGGCATCTTCATCAGGGTCATACCCGGTGCGCGCATATTAAAGATAGTCGCAATGATATTGATCGAACCCATGATCGATGAAAAACCTAACAAGTGCACAGCAAATATAAAGAATGCCAGCTTGTTATATTGACCAGATAATGGCTGATAGAAAGTCCAACCGAACGCCGGTCCTTGCCCTGACATAAAGTTACCGCCCATAAACATTGGAGCGACCAACATGGTTGCCGCAAACGGCAGAATCCAGAAACTCCAGTTGTTCATACGCGGCAATGCCATATCAGGTGCACCAATCATTAATGGGACCTGCCAGTTAGCAAAACCAACCATGGCCGGCATGATGGCACCGAATACCATGATCAAACCATGCATGGTCGTCATCATATTAAAGAAGTTGGGCTCAACGACCTGCATGCCTGGCTGATATAACTCAGCACGGATAACCATGGCCATTGCACCGCCGACTAGCAACATGATGAACGAGAACCAGAGGTACAGCGTACCGATGTCTTTATGGTTGGTTGTAAACAACCAACGCTTTATACCTGTCGGATGATGATCACTCATTTTTTTCTACCTCCGATCCGATTATTTAATGTCTGTGGGTTGAATCATATCGCCGGTGTTATTTCCCCAGGCGTTACGTTCATAAGTAATTACCGCAGCAAGGTCGGCCTTGGAAAGCTGTGGGCCATATGCGGCCATCGCAGTTCCAGACTTGCCATTTACTACGATATCGATATGTGCAGCAATGTCGCCTGTTGCAATCGGGCTATCTTTAAGCGCCGGGAAGGTTGGCGGTAGACCCGCACCATTCGCCTGGTGACAGGCCGCACATGAAGTAGCGTAGACCTTCTCACCACGTGCCATCAGCTCATCCATAGTGAAGGTTTTGCTGGCGGCCGCTGCTTCTGCAGAAGCAGCTTGTTTTTGTGTGGCAATCCAGCTGTCATAGTCGGCTTGCGAAACTACCTTGACAACGATAGGCATGAAACCGTGGTCTTTACCACACAGTTCTGCACACTGACCGCGGTAGGTTCCAGGCTTATCTGCATAGAACCAGCTTTCGTTGACAAAGCCAGGAATTGCATCGCGCTTCACACCCAGCGCAGGGACCCACCAGGCGTGGATTACATCAGCAGCGGTGATCAGCAGTCGTATACGTTTCTTCTCTGGAACAACGATAGGGTTGTCAACATTCAGTAGATAATTCTCTACTTGCGTTACATCTGCATCCGATCCAAGTTGACGTGCCTCTTCACTTGCCTTATCGAGCGCGCTAATAAATTTAACGCCATCTTCATCGATATAATCGTATTGCCATTTCCACTGAATACCGGTGACTTTGATATTCACATCAGCATTCTCGGTATTTTCTAAAAGCAATAAGCCCTTGGTAGCAGGCACAGCAATCGCAACCAGGATGGCAAATGGAATCACTGTCCAGATAACCTCAACAGTGGTGCTTTCATGGAATTGTGATGCTTGTGCCCCTTTAGACTTACGGTGATTGATGATTGAATAAATCATTACACCAAAGACACCGATACCGGCAATCGTACAAATCCATAGTACCAGCATGTGCAGGTCATACTGCATTTGACTTACTTCTGTAACACCAGGCTGTAAGTTCAGGTCATAACCCTCATTTGCAAACGCAAATGCCGGCCCGAACAGCAACGCAGTGCACAGCAAGCGACTAAGCATTTTGATTGTTTTACTTGCTGACATACCTCTACCTCTTGGTTGGGATACTTATATAATTAAAATAAAATGAAACTTTATCGTTTTTATCCACTCACTACGTCCCAACGACAGTAAGTGATGTTAGAAACGTCTCTCCAAAGTCGCCTGCTATCTTTCTTAAAAATTTGGCAGGCTTGATTAACCTTGCACAGCTTTCAAGCGTACTGTGTCTAATTGTCACGGGGCGTGATTTTATAGCATGCGACAAAGTGTCGCTATAAAAAAAGAAGAATAGGCATATAACACTGTGATATATTATAATTTAATTATATGCTTATTTAGCTGCTCTCTGCCCTCACGTGGCCACAACATAACTGCTTTGCAAACTTTTGCCAAGTTTTTGTATTTAAATACAAAAACAAACTAGTCCAGTCAGGATTTGAGATGATCAAGGTTAATATTAATAGGTTTTTTCAGATCGGACTGATCATCTTGAAGATATGGAATCTCTGCAATCAACGGACATTGCAGTAAATTCTGTAAAGCCTGTAAATTCTCTTTGTAGACAGGCATTTGGAGACTAAGCTGATTAGCGACCCAACCGATTAAACGATTACCATTTGCTCTGATCGCACTGGCAGTTAAAAGCGCATGATTAATACAACCCAATTTCATTCCCACTACCATAATGATGGGAAGATCTAACCCGCTTGCCAGATCTGAAACCATTTCTTCATTATTGATGGGTACCTTCCAGCCTCCAACTCCCTCGACGATCACCCAGTCAGCCTCCTGCGCCAGGTTTTTATAAGCTCTCTGGATCATTGCAATTTCAATTTGCTGGCCATTTTGTCGGGCGGCGATATGTGGCGCTATTGGGGGTTGGAAACAATATGGATTAACCGAGCTGTATGGCATCTCGATATTACTGTGACGCATCAGATGGATCGCATCTTCGTTTTGTAAGCGACCATTAACTTTTTCCGCCCCGCTGGCAATCGGTTTCATCCCGATGACTTGATTGCCCTCCTGGACCAATGCATCGATTAACAAACAACTTACCAGCGTTTTACCAATCTCAGTATCAGTCCCGGTTATAAACACACCTTTTGCCATCGCAAATCCTTTGTTTTTAACGTTTCAAGCTATCAAGGGGAATACTAATGTTTTCTGAATGCGCTTTTGGTTGCTGAGCTTTCCAGGCATGACCATAAACAACCTCATAGGTAGTCGGTAATACACCATCCTGACGATACTTTTCATACCGCTGTTGAAACTGCTTAAAGTGTGTCTTGCCCATGAGACCTTTCGCCCGCGCCGAGGTAACGTTATGTGCACCAATCGCCTTTAAATCACGCATCAATGTCATTACGTCATTATAGGTTAAGGTAAAGTTCTCAACATCCATCACCGGTTCCGCAAGTCGAGCGCGCATCATTGCATCACCGATATCATGCATATCAATAAACTGGTTTACATGACTGTACTGATCAATCGCACGCCAGCTATCACGTAATTCTTTTAGTGTATCAGGGCCAAAGGTTGAAAATAATAACATCCCCCCTGGCTTAAGCACCCGGTTAAACTCACGCAAGGCAAGGTCAAGGTCATTGACCCATTGTACGGTAAGGTTCGAATAGACCATCTCGACGCTATTATCAGCCAATGGCAGTTTTTCAGCCTCGGCGTTAATAAACTTTACTTTTCCCCTGAACCTGCTCAAAAAATTCAGCCTTGAACGGGCAATATTCAACATCGGATAAGCAATATCCAGGGCATACAACTGCGCCCTGGGGTATATCTTGCGTAATGACTGCGTGGCATATCCGGTACCTGACCCCACATCCAGAATCGATTTTGGTTGATGCCTGATATAGTCAAGACGTTCCAGTAGATGATGATTAACCTCTCTTTGTAGAATTGCTGCTTCATCATAACTTTGGGCGGCACGTTCAAAAGACTGACGGGCCAGTTTTTTATCGATTAAAACTTTCTCGTTCATAGTAAAAACTGCTTCAGGTATTGATTAAATTGACGGCCATGTGAAAGAAACGGTGCATGACCTGCCGACTTGAAAATAATGGTTCTACCCAGTTTTATTTTTTCGGCCAGGAACCTTGCCGCGCGGGTTGGTATTAACGAATCGCGTTCACCGTTCATGATTAAGGTAGGACATTTTATTTCTGCAACTCTGCTACGTAAATCAGTCGATTTTAACAATTGTAGCCCCGCCGTGAGCATTTCCTTGTCCGGGACAGGTCTGGCAAAGACCAGCTCTCGAGCCATTCGCAGGTTCTCCTTCTGACCCTCACAGTGCATAAATTGCAGAGCCAAAAATCGGCTGAGGGTTTTATTAAAATTGGTAAGCAAATCATTTTTAAATGCTTCCAGTACACTGGAATCCACACCTGACGGCCAGCCTGATTTCTTTTCGAAACA
>JASFLV010000094.1:0-9459 GCA_050117915.1 Thioalkalispiraceae bacterium
CATCGAGGTGATCAATTTCATGCTGAATGGCCCTGGCTTCATAGCCATGGGTCTCAAGTACCTGGTCTTCGCCGCTTGCATCCAGGTACTTGAGCTTAATCCGCTCAGCACGGATGACATTGCCGGTGAAATCAGGAACCGACATGCATCCTTCACGACCGACTTTCATCCCTTCCCATTTGATGATCTCTGGGTTGATTAAAACCAGGCGGCCATGATGCTGGATCCTGGGTTTACTGGAGACATCCACAATCACAACCCGATCAAAGCGAGCAACCTGCGGTGCTGCAATGCCCACTCCTCCCGGACCGTTTCTCATGGTTTCTTCAAGATCGTGTATAAAGTGACGCAGTTGCTCATCGATGTTCTGCACCGGCATGGAAACCTGCTTTAACCGATCATCAGGATAAGTAAGGATAGGAAGTAACGCCATTTATTTAGTTACCGCTTAACCGATGAGCGTATCAACCGGTGAGACCTTTACATCAATGCCATCCTCACGCAGCTTGTCCAGTTCCTTTTCTAAATCCGAAATAGCCGTCTGGGCCTTACCCTCAATATGCATGATATAGATAGGTTTCTCTTCGCTGCCTGCGACATCTGATTCCAGATCCAGGATATGAAAATCCTGTTTCTGCAGGACATGAGTAACTTCAGCAACAATACCCGGCCGATCGGCTCCATAGACACTGACGCAGACATCGGGAATTATATGTTCATGCAAATGGCCTTCGATCGGATCAATATGCAGGCGTAAATCCAGGTCAGACAATTTCTCTTGCAGAGTGGATTCCAGTGATGCCGGTTGATGTTCAGACTGGACCATTAGCATCACGGTAAAATTACCGCCCAAGCGCATCATCGAGGCTTCCCCCAGCTGGCAACCGGCTTCAAATAATGTATTGGTTACCTGTGCAACGATGCCCGGTCGATCCCGACCAACCAGGGTCAACATATACCAGTTCAACATGAAGCGCCTCCGTTTTACTTTGCCCGGCTCAGGAATAAGTTAATGCAGAGTCGAATGGGCATAATAGATAACAATGATGCCCAACACTATCAAGGTAATTTGGCGTAATGTTTCGGTGAATTCAACGCGTTTATGCAGCCCAGGGATCAGATCAGCGACCGCAATGTAAATAAAACTGGAAGCGGCAATCGCCAGGATATACGGGACCGCCGTTTGTGCCTCACTCAGACTAAAGTATGCGACCAGCGCACCAATAACTGTCGTCACACTGGCAAGCACATTAAATAAAAAGGCTTTACCTTTCGAGTAACCACTATTGAGCAGTATGGCGAAATCTCCTACTTCCTGAGGTATCTCGTGTGCTGCGACAGCCAGTGTGGTAATCACGCCAAGGTGTAAATCGGTCAGGAACGCCGCGGCAATCAGCACCCCGTCCACCAGGTTATGGATCGCATCGCCCACCAGTACCAGCGTACCAGCCGCATGTGAATGCTGTTCATCAGTTATCGTATGGGCTTCACAGGCATGCTCATGGCAATGTCGCCAGAGCACCAACTTTTCCATCAGGAAAAATCCCAGCACCCCAATCAGCAAGGTCAGGCCGAGCTCATGAAACTCAATACCGTTGGCTTCCGTTAAGGTATGTGGAATCAATGCTAAAAAAGCCGCACCCAATAGTGCCCCAATTGCAAAACTTACAAAGTGTGGCAGCATTGCCTGGCGAATGCGATCCGGAAAGAGTAAAAAGACCGCGGCCGCAATGGCGCTAAAGATCCCGCCGATAAAACTAAAAATTATAATCCAGGCAAACAGGGACATATGAATAACTTTCGGTTAAGAAAAACTGGGCACATCATACAGCAATATTACCTATTTTCCAGATTGTACCTGATAATCCGCTTAATCCATCCATACCAGGCTGGCCATCCGCCCGGTCACCTTGTTACGCCGGTAAGAATAAAACCGTTGGGCATCACGAAAAGTACACAAGCCACCGCCATATACCTCGGTCACCTGGTTATCCGCTAACTGTCTTCGTGCAATCCGATACACATCCATTAACCATTTACCTGGTTGCCTGCCTGTCGCAAATGCATCGACATGTTCTTTCTTCTGCTTCAGGAAAAGCTCCCTGACCTCTTCACCTACTTCAAAAAATTCAGGGCCGATCGCCGGTCCTAACCAGGCCAGCAACTCAGCCTTGTTGGCCGGCATAGCTGCAATGGTTTTTCCAATCGCTCCCTGTTCCAACCCACGCCAACCGGCATGGACCGCCGCGACACAGGTTCCCGATTTATCAGTGATAAGTACAGGCAAACAATCGGCGGTCATGACTACACAGACCCGCCCTCGTGTTTGAGTGATACAAGCATCGGCCTCCGGTAAAATGGCATCATCCGTCGAAACCTGACAACCATGAACCTGGTTCAGCCAGACTGGTTCATCAGGCAGATTAAGATAGGCTTTCAAGCGCTGACGATTTTGTTCAACCCTGGCAGGATCATCACCCACATGTTGAGCAAGATTAAAACTTGCATAAGGTGTTTCACTAACCCCTCCCACACGGGTTGTCGTCCCGGCATGCACATTGGCAGGTGCCGGCCAGTCTGCAGCTAACCAGCTATGCTTATCCATGTCGGGCATCCTCTTGCATCACTTCGATCAAGTACTGCATGTCATCCGGTAATGGCGCTTGCCAGCTCATCATTTCCCCGGTTACGGGATGCACCAATCCAAGTTGGCGAGCATGCAGTGCCTGGCGTTTGAACTTGCGTAACACATCGATCAATGCCTGTGTCGCACCCGCAGGTAACTTCAGTCGTCCGCCATAGACAGGATCACCAACCAGTGGGTGGTGGATGTGAGCCATATGCACACGTATTTGATGAGTCCTGCCTGTCTCGAGATTCACTTTTAAAAGACTATGTGCGCGATAACGTTGTTCAACACGATAATGCGTCACAGCAGGTTTTCCGCCTGTCTTGACCACCGCCATGCGTTTACGTTGCACTGGATGTCGTCCTATGGCGGCATCAATACTGCCGCCTGCGGTTAACACGCCGTTTACAACAGCAAGATATTCACGTGCAAAGGCTCTTGCCTGGAGTTGCTCAACCAGGTATTTATGCGCAGAGATATTCCTGGCCACAACCAGCAGACCGCTGGTGTCCTTATCGAGACGATGGATGATGCCGGCACGCGGAACTTTTTCCAGCTCAGGCGCAAAATGGAGCAAGGCATTGAGTAACGTACCAGAAAGATTCCCTGCCGCCGGGTGTACGACCATGCCAACCGGTTTATTAATGACGATTATCTGTTCATCCTGGTAAATAATATCCAGCGGTATTGATTCTGGCTGCCAGTCACCCTGCACAGTCTCCTGCACCTCGACGACCAGATACTGGCCTGTGTGCACCTTGTCCTTGGCCCGTGGCGTCTGCTGGTCAAGACGCACAAAACCTTGTTTAATCCATTGCTGCAGGCGACTCCTGGAGTACTGTGGAAACAGTCGGGCCAGGGCCTGATCGAGCCGAATCGCATCCATCGCCTCAGGGATTTCCGCGCTGAGGAGAGACTCATCCTCCTCCAGCTCAATATCCTGCTTTGTATCAGTCATATCCTCGTTCATTTATTTATGGTAACTGTGGAAGCGCTTCTGTTTATCAAGTTTATAAATAGGTATACTACCGCAAGGTCCATATGATGGGATAATTTAAAGTGATTGATCGCGTACTCAGACTCAGTATTCTCGGCTTGCTCATTGTTATTGGCGCAGGTTGCGCGTCCACCTCGGAGGAAGACCCCACTGAGGGTATGCAAGTCGCCGAAATTTATGAAGAGGCCAGCGCAATGCTTAAAAGCGGCGACTATGAGCGGGCCATCCTTCTTTATGAGCGTCTCGAGTCACGTTTCCCGTATGGTAAATATGCTGAGCGGGCGCAAATGGAAATTGCCTTTGCCTACTACAAAGATTCTGAACCTGAGTCTGCTATCGTTGCCGCGGAACGCTTCATCAAGCTGCACCCGAATCATAAAAATGTTGATTATATGTATTACCTTCGGGGTCTGGCCAGTTATGATCTGAGTGAATCATTTATGGAAAACCTGTTCAACGTCGACCCCACACAGCATGACCCGCAAGCGGCCAGGCGCGCCTTCGAGTATTTTGCACAGCTTATAAAGAAATACCCAAAGAGTCGTTATAGTAAAGACGCTTTGCAACGCATGACCTTGATCCGTAATAACCTGGCCCAGTATGAAGTGCATGTTGCCAATTACTACATACGTCGTGGCGCCTATCTGGCTGCTGCTAACCGTGGTAAATACGTCGTTGAAAATTATCAACGTACACCGGCGGTTGCCGATGCACTGGCAATTATGGTTAATGCCTACGAAAAGCTGGGGATGAAGGAACTTGCCAGTGATACGAAACGGGTCTTGAAGTTAAATCACCCTGAGCATGAGTCCCTGAAAAAGTAAGCCCGCAAGTTGAAAAAATCCAGAGCCCTTTTTCCGCAAACTGTCAGGGCCGGAACGCCATTAAATGGCATCATCGCCCTCTTCACCCGTCCGGATTCTCACTGTACGTTCAACACTGCTAACAAAGATTTTGCCGTCACCGATTTTTCCGGTACGAGCTGCGTTGGTGATGGCTTCTATACAACTTTCGGCCTGATCGTCTTTAACCACGACTTCCAGTTTCACTTTTGGCAGGAAATCGATGACGTATTCTGCGCCGCGGTATAATTCGGTATGCCCCTTTTGACGTCCAAACCCCTTTACCTCGACTGCCGTCATCCCGGCGATGCCGATTTCAGACAAGGCTTCGCGTACGTCATCCAGTTTAAAGGGCTTGATGATTGCTTCAATTTTCTTCATTTTGGTTTCCCTTTTCTGTTTGCTGTAATTATAGGAAATCTCTACACACTCAAGACATGCCCAGCCGGGATTGGTGTCTGAATCGACCGGTTAGCCATAATCAGTTGTCTGGTTACGTAAGATATCGGGTATTGCCGGCTAACACTAGCCCCATTTCAAGGAAATTTATCGTGAGTTGCTGATCGCTATCCATCGATTCCTGTTGTACTTTATCTTGCATAATGAAAACCTGAGGTAATCGGATAGCGTCGATCCCGCCCAAATGCCCGCTCGGTAATACGTACCCCTGGCGGTGCCTGGCGACGCTTATACTCGCTGGTGTCGACCAGGTACATGACCCTTTTTACATCCCGCTGTTCGAAGCCTGCTGCGATGATTTCTTCTACACCCTGGTCAAACTCAATATAGCGCTCAAGGATAGGATCGAGAACCGAGTATTCTGGCAAACTATCACTGTCTTTCTGATCCGGTGCCAGTTCAGCCGAGGGTGGCCGATCAATAACCCGCTGAGGGATCGCCTCAGATTGTTGGTTTCGCCAGTTGGCAAGGGCGTAAACACGTGTTTTCAGAACATCCTTAAGCACAGCAAAACCGCCAGCCATGTCACCATACAGCGTCGCGTATCCGACCGCCATCTCACTCTTGTTTCCCGTGGTCAGCACCATCTTGCGTTTTTTATTCGATATCGCCATCAATATAATCCCACGACAGCGCGCCTGAATATTTTCTTCTGTCGTATCAACAGGCAGGTTTTCAAACAGTGGTTGGAGTAACTCCAGGAAAGCGTTGAATGTTGTTTCAATGGGTACAACTTCACATTCAATCCCTAAATTTTTACATTCCTGTCTGGCATCTTCAATACTCATGTCAGCGGTATAGCGCGAGGGCATGGTAACCGCTTCAACATGTTCTGCACCCAGGGCATCGACAGCGATGGCAAGTGTCAATGCAGAATCAATACCTCCTGACAATCCAATCACCGCACCATTGAAACCATTCTTGTGCACATAATCACGCACGCCGGTTACCAATGCACGATAGATACTTTCATTTTCCTCAAGCAAGTCCGCGCATTCCTGTTGTGGAATACTGACCTGCTGACCATCCCAGTTAATTTCAACCAGAAACAAATCTTCAACAAAAGCCGGTGCTCGCCGCACGACCTCACCTTCTGCATTGACAACAAAAGATTCGCCATCGAAGACCAGCTCATCCTGACCACCAACCAGGTTGGTATACACCAGAGGTATGTGGTTTGACCTGGCATGCTCTTCGATCACCTTTTTGCGATGCAAGGATTTATGCGTGTGATAGGGGGAGGCATTCAGGTTCAAAATGCATTTTGCGCCGGCTTCGACTGCCTGTTTCACCGGTTCATCAACCCAGACATCTTCACATATGGTCAGCCCCATTGGAATCCCGGCGATGTTTGCAACACAGGGCTCATAGCCTGGAAGAAAGTAGCGCATCTCGTCAAAGACTTTGTAATTTGGCAGCGTCTGTTTTGCATATTCATAAGTGATCCTGCCTGACTGGATCACCCCAGCCATATTCTGCAGCCCTGCCCCCATCCATTTTGGATAACCCAATACGACGTCAATATTTGCTACTGACTTAACAATTTTTTCCAGTGCCACATCACAACGCTGGTGTAATTCAGGTCTAAGTAAAAGATCTTCTGGTGGATAGCCAGTCAGTGCCAGTTCCGGGAAAACAATGACCTGAGCATTGATTTGCACAGCCTTTTCACAGGCATTAATAATTTTATCGGCATTACCTTCAATGTCGCCGACAAGAAAATCGAGCTGTGCCATTACCAGTTTGATTGCGTTCATGCGGTGTCTTTGGCCTGCATCGATTGTTGCATATAGTGTCCGAGTTGCGCAGGTGATTCACTGATGGTCACACCCGCTTCACGTAAGGCTGTCATTTTTCCTTCCGCCGTTCCTTTACCACCAGAAATAATTGCGCCGGCATGTCCCATCCGTTTACCCGAGGGAGCAGTCTGTCCCGCTATATAGGCAACCACGGGTTTGTTCACATGATCTGCAACAAACTCAGCGGCCTCTTCTTCAGCGCTCCCACCGATTTCACCTACCATTATGATTCCTTCTGTTTGTGGATCATCCTGGAACATAGATAAACAATCGATAAAATCGAGGCCATGAATCGGATCGCCACCAATACCGATACAGGTACTTTGGCCTAACTGATTTTGCGTTGTTTGATATACCGCTTCATAAGTTAACGTCCCTGAACGGGAAACGATACCTATGTTTCCTGGTTTATGAATGGCGCCGGGCATAATACCGATCTTGCATTCGCCGGGAGTAATCACACCAGGGCAGTTGGGACCCACCAGTTTTGATGATGTATTTCTCAGTACTGCTTTGACGCGCATCATATCTAAAATTGGAATGCCTTCAGTAATACAAACGATCACTCCTATACCCGCGTCCGCGGCTTCTAGTATCGCATCTGCAGCAAAGGCCGCAGGAACATAGATCATCGTAGCATTGGCACCGGTTTCGTCTACTGCGTCACGTACTGTATTGAAGACAGGTCGGTCCAGATGCGTTTGACCACCTTTACCTGGTGTCACCCCGCCAACCAGATTAGTGCCATATTCGATTGCATGCTGGGAATGGAAGCTACCCTGCTTACCGGTAAATCCCTGACAAATCACTTTGGTGTCTTTGTTGATCAGAACCGACATGCCTATTCCCCTCTTGCCGCTGCAACTGCTTTATGGGCGGCATCATCAAGATCAGTTGCTGAGATAATTGAGAGCCCACTGTCAGCCAGCAATTTTTGCCCCTGTTCTACATTTGTGCCTTCAAGTCTGACAACCACAGGTATTGAGATAGAGACTTCTTTGACTGCTTTGATGATGCCGTCAGCGATCAAGTCACAGCGCACAATACCGCCAAAAATATTGACCAGGATTGCTTTGACTTTACTCTCGGATAAAATGATTTTAAATGCCTCAGCGACCTTGTCAGCCGTCGTACCCCCCCCAACATCCAGAAAGTTTGCCGGTTCCGCGCCAAAGTGCTTGATCATATCCATCGTGGCCATGGCCAAGCCTGCACCATTGACCATACAGGCGATATCACCATCGAGACTCACGTAGTTTAAACCGTGAGCGTGAGCCCTGGCTTCTTTTTCGTCTTCCTGGCGGATGTCGCGTAAGGCGGCCTCTGGTTTGTGTCGATACAGGGCGTTATCGTCAAAATTGATCTTGGCATCGATGGCCATTAAACCCTGGCGATTAACCACCAGTGGATTAACTTCCACCAGGCTGGCGTCTTTGTCGATAAATAGGCGATACAACCCCTGCATAACGTTAGTCATCGACTTGGCGTGCTCGGCCAATCCCAGGGCGAAAATCACCTGGCGGCATTGATAGCCCTGCAGGCCAACCACAGGGTCTATATATAAGGAGTAGAGTTGTTCCGGGTGATTCTGTGCAACTTCTTCAATGTCCATACCACCGGCCGCAGAGGCCATTAGAACAACGCTTTCCCGGGCTCGGTCGACCAATAACCCCAGGTAGAGCTCTCGGTCAATTTCTGTCGGCATTTCAACCAATAATCGGTCCACTGGTTGCCCTGCGGGTCCACTTTGCCCGGTCACGAGTCGGGTTCCCAGCAGGCTGTCGGCAACTTGCTCAAGTTGTTCGTGGGAATCGACAATCTTCACCCCGCCTGCTTTGCCCCGGCCACCTGCATGGACCTGGGCCTTGACGACCCACCGATCTCCGCCTAATACCTTGGCAATATCAATTAGCTCGTCAACACTACGGCCCACTTCCCCCTCGGGAACCGGGATGCCATAGTCACGAAACAGGGCCTTGGCCTGAAACTCATGGATATTCATATCAATTTGACCGAATCTGTTTATGTTATGGTTTGAGGCGGGCTATTTTGTCGGAAAGCGCAAATGAAAGCAAAATTTAGCATCTGTACAACAACATTTTGTGCATATTCCAGCTGTGCTAATGTAGTATCTGTTTTGATTGGGTAGAGGAGCAACAGGCTGGTCAATTATGGGATTTGTCAGATTACTTACAATTTTATTTATCGCCTGGCTACTGTACACATTGTATCGGCGCTACATCAAAAATAAAGCTTCCTCCAGCCAGCACAGGCAAGCCCGCAAATCAGAACACATCGAGAAAGTCGTCAAATGTGAGAAATGCGCTGTGCATATTCCGGTTCAGGAGGCAATTGAGCACAAAGGGCGCTACTATTGTAGTAAGGCACATCTGCCACGAGATAAATAATATTCGGTTGCAATGGAAACCTATTTTCTAAAGTCTGATAACAAGACAAGTTCTCTTCCCCCTTTAAGTTACGATCAACGACGGCCACTACAGTTACTTAGCGCCTTTCGTATTTTCGTCTCATTAGCTTTTTGCATTTTATATCTCAGCGACAATCTGGTTAATCCATTAGGTAGCCTCAATCCCGACGCATTTTTTAGTTTAAGTCTGCTCTACCTGGCGCTCGGGATTGGAATCTGGTTGGCCATCAAGAGTCTTAGCATCCCATTTGAACCCAAGGTCTGGGCCAGCGCACTCATCGACATAATTATGTTGACCTTGCTTA
>JASFLV010000095.1:0-9416 GCA_050117915.1 Thioalkalispiraceae bacterium
GCAGTGACCGATGATATTGGCCGTTCCCGTCGTGTTGTCCAGGTCTGCGGCAGTAGTTTTATTAAACAGTCCGTGCTGATCGACTACCCGCATAATCATATGCACCTGTGGGGCTGGTTAAGTCAGGCAGAATATTCACGTCAAGCGACAGACTTACAATACTTTTATATTAACGGGCGAATCATCCGTGATCGAGTGGTTACCCATGCGATACGATCGGCTTATCAACACATCTTACCAACGGGTCGGCATGCCGGCTATGTTCTGCACCTGGAAGTCGATCCTGCCGTGGTTGATGTTAATGTCCATCCCACTAAACATGAAGTTCGCTTTCGTGAAGCGCGGGTGATTCATGATTTCATCGCTCGAAGCATTCGTGATGCATTGCAATCGGAAATATCCGAATACCAACCAGCTTATTCGCAACCACATGCTAGTCAATCATTCTTAGCAGAAGTTGGCGAGGCTGACGTTACATCTTCATCCGGTTCAGAACTCCAGGAACAACATGTTTCCTATCAACAACACAGCGCGACGCGGTTTGGTAATATCCTGGCCATCATGGCAGAGCAATTTGCAATAACTCAACATCAGCAACAGCTTTTTCTGATTGATCTGAAACAAGCTGTTGCTATATGGGTTCAATCTCAATGGCGTGAACGTAAACAGCAAGATGATATCAGGCGGCTACCGCTATTATTGCCCGAGCGAATTGCCTTGAGTGAACAACAACGGCAACAGTTTATGCAACAGCAGGAGGTTCTGACTTCGTTGGGATTTGATCTCCATTTACTCGAAGCTAACACGCTGTTGTTGCGCAAGGTTCCGGCTGTATTACAGGCTTATCAATGTGACTCATTACTGGTGCAGCTCCTGCAGCAACTAACTGCGGAGGCATCGATTGAAAAAGAATTGTTTGAACTATTGAAAGCGAACCAGCCTGACTATAGTAAAATAGATCTGAATATCATTCTCAATTCGATATCCAATGACGAGTATGCTCACTGCTGGCGTGAACTGACCGCCGCTGATCTACAAAGCTGGTTAACCGATTCTGCAAATTAATTTTCAACAATCATGTTAGATAAACCACCTATTGTCTGTATCCTGGGGCCTACTGCCTCCGGTAAAACCGATCTGGCTGTGGAACTGGTGGAACATTTTCCTATGGATATCATCAGTGTGGATTCGGCAATGGTCTATCGTGGGATGGATATCGGCACGGCCAAACCGGATACCAAAACACTTGCACGTGCCCCACATCGCTTGATCGATTTTCTGGATCCAGCGATTGCGTACTCCGCAGCAGAGTTTCGCGCTGATGCCCTGCGGGAAATGGCCGAGATTACTAAAGCAGGACGCATTCCACTGCTGGTCGGGGGCACGATGATGTACTTTAAGGCCCTGTTACATGGTCTGGCGGAGATGCCTGCCGCCGACGAACAGATCCGTGAAACATTACTCGCCGAGGCAAAAGAAAAAGGCTGGGACAAGTTGCATGTCAAATTAGCCGAAGTGGATCCTCAATCCGCGCAACGTATTCATCCCAATGATCCGCAACGTATCTCCCGGGCCCTGGAAGTTTATCAACTTACCGGCGTACCGCTATCCGCCTGGCAGGCCCAGCCCAGTGAGCCACTGCCATATCAGCCATTACTGATCTCGCTGTTCCCCTCGGATCGTGCCTGGCTACATGAAAGAATTGAACGTCGCTTTCATTTGATGGTCGAACAGGGACTGATCGAGGAAGTCCGTGCGCTTTTTGAACGCGCTGACCTGGATGAGTCGATGTCCTCTGTCCGGGCGGTGGGTTACCGTCAGGTCTGGGAATATCTGAAGGGCGAACAGGAAAAAGACCAGATGATTGAGCGGGGAATTATCGCGACTCGCCAGCTGGCCAAGCGGCAGCTGACCTGGTTGCGGTCAATGCCGGATCTGGTCACTTTTGACTGTAAAAACAATGATTTATATCAAGAAGTCTTGAAATTAATCAGTTCGTCCCACATAACGAATTAAATATGGTGGTATGCTAAACTTTTGTCAGGGCGAGATTGTTAGAATTAATCCTGATTGCTTAAGCAAATTGAAAGACACCACCTTCAGTATTGACGAGATGATTGGCTTGATTATTTGCAAGGCAGGATAGAGGCCCTGCTTATAATTATTATAAAAGAGTACGGAGAATAACAATGAGTAAAGGGCAAGCTTTACAAGATCCATTTTTAAACGCATTGCGTAAAGAACGCATTCCCGTGGCAATTTACCTGGTGAATGGGATTAAACTGCAGGGGCAGGTTGAATCATTCGATCAGTTTGTTGTTTTACTGCGTAACAGCGTCAATCAGATGGTCTACAAACATGCAATTTCTACGATTGTCCCGGCGCGTAACATTAAACTACCTATGTCTGATGAAGCTCAGGGATCCTCAAACGAATAATTTAAACTTATCTGGTCACACCAGTAAGGGGTGCCTCGTTGTTTGAACGCCCCACTGGTGGTGAGCGTGCCATTCTGGTCCATCTGGACTTTACGCAATACACCGACCAACAGGTTATCGAAGAATTCAAAGAACTGGCCCTGGCGGCGGGTGCAGAGATCGCCAGCCTGGTCACCGGTTCGCGCCGTTCACCCGATCCCAAGTATTTTGCCGGTACCGGTAAGGTCGATGAGATCCTGCAGTTAGTCACACAGCATGATGCAGAACTTGTCATCTTTAACCATACCTTATCACCGATTCAGGAACGTAACCTTGAGAAGGCCCTGTCCTGTCGGGTGCTGGATCGCACCGGTTTAATCCTGGACATCTTTGCGCAACGGGCCAGGAGCCATGAAGGTAAACTGCAGGTGGAACTGGCCCAACTCAAACATCTATCAACGCGCTTAGTGCGTGGCTGGACCCACCTGGAACGACAAAAGGGGGGTATCGGGTTGCGGGGTCCGGGTGAAACTCAGCTGGAAACGGACCGGCGTTTACTCGCCGATCGTATCAAGCAATTGAATCGTAAGCTGGAAAAGGTCAATCGACAGCGAGAACAGGGGCGAAGAAGTCGTAAGCGGGCCTCCTTACCCACCGTATCCTTAGTAGGTTATACCAATGCGGGTAAGTCCACCTTATTCAATAAGATAACCGAGGCCGATGTATTTGCCGCCGACCAGTTATTCGCGACGCTGGACCCAACCTTACGCCGTATTGAACTTAATGATAAACAATCTGCGATTCTTGCAGATACTGTCGGGTTTATTCGCGACTTACCCCATGACCTGGTGGCTGCATTTCGTTCGACCCTGCAGGAAACCCGCGAAGCGGACTTGTTATTACATGTCATCGATGCCCATGATCCGAAACGCAAGGACAATATCCATGAAGTGGATTCTGTGCTGGAAGAGATCGAAGCTGATGATCGCCCTCAGTTACTCATCTATAACAAGATTGACCTGCTCGATGATATCGGTCCCCGCATCGATCGCGATGAACAGGGCAAGCCGGTGCGGGTCTGGTTATCCGCCAAAACCGGTGAAGGCCTGGAAGAGCTAAAACAGGCCATGACCGAGTTGCTGCAAACGGCAACAATTGAAGAATCCCTGATTCTGGACCCGCACCAGGGTAAATTACATGCAAAACTGCATGAACTGGGTACCGTATTACTGGAAGAAACCGATAATGAGGGGCGCTGGTTAATGAATGTTCGCATGCCGACGGCCCTCTGGCAGGGGCTCAACAAGCATTACCAGTTGAATGACTGTATTTGTGAGAATTCAGACCCAGATTGCCTTGCGATACAGAGCAAGGCTCCCTAGAATTCCGACTTGAACTAGACAACGACCAATCGAAACTTTGGGAGTAACACATGGCGTGGAATGAACCCGGAAACTCCGGGGATAAAGACAAAGACCCCTGGGGTAACCAGGGCGGCAAAGGCGGCAATGATGGCCCACCTGATCTTGAAGATGTGGTCAAGAACCTGCAGGACAAGGTAACCAGTATTTTCGGTGGTCGCAAAGGTGGCGGTGGTGGTGGCCGCGGACGCGCCGGTGGTGGTGGCATGAGTCCTTCAGCATACGGCCTGATCTTCGTGGTGATCATTGCGATCTGGGCCTTCTCCGGAATCTATATTGTTAACGACGGTTCGCGCGGGGTGGTATTACAGTTTGGTGAGTTTCATGAGATCACCCAACCGGGACCACACTGGTATCCACGTTTTATTCAGAGTAAATACATTGTCGAAGTCGACAAGAGCCGTAGTGTTCGCATTGGTATCAATGAAGAAGAGTCATTGATGTTGACCAAGGACGAAAACATCGTCGATGTAAAATTCGAGGTGCAATACCGCGTCAAGGATGCCAAGAACTTTTTATTCAGTGTGGTGGACCCGGACAGTACCATCCGCTCGGCAACGGAAAGTGCCTTACGTGAGATCGTCGGGACCAGCGACATGAATTATGTCCTGGAACGTAACGACGTGGCGGAAAGTACCGGTGAACTGATACAGAAAATCCTGGATCGTTATGATACCGGTCTGCTGGTGGAAGAGGTCAACCTGGTCTATTCCGAAGCACCGGAAGAAGTAAAGCCGGCCTTTGATGACGTCAACAGCGCCGAACAGGATCGTGACCGGTTTATCGAAGAGGCGCGTAAATATCAGAACCAGGTGATCCCGATTGCCCGTGGTGAAGCAGCGCGTGTTGAACAGGAAGCCGAGGCCTATAAGGCAGAGAAGATTGCGCGCGCCGAAGGTGATGCCAATCGTTTCAACCAGTTATTAGTGGAATACAAAAAGGCACCTACGGTAACCCGGGAGCGTCTCTACCTGGAAACAATGGAAGAGGTCTTCACCAACAATAACAAGGTGATGATTGACGTTAAGAAGGGCAATAACCTTTTATATATCCCGGTAGACCAGCTCAACAAACAACGTCAACAGAATACAGATACTGGCAATAGTAGTGATGCAACAAGTAGTAGCAATGTCGGCACCTCGACCTCGTCCAGCAGTGTTCCAAGGGATCGCACACGCTCACGCAGTCGTCAGTGGGAGGTGCAACAATGAGTAATCGTCAAATATTTATCCTGGTTGTTGTCGCGGTGGTTGCGATCATCGGCTATGCCTCGGTGTTTGTGGTCAATGAACGTGAACTGGCAATCAAGTTCAGACTGGGTGAGATCGTTAAGTCCGACTATGAACCCGGTATTTATGGTCAGATTCCGTTTGTGAACAATGTGATTAAATTCGAAAAACGGATCCTGACCCTGGATGTGCGTCCGACTGAATACCTGACCAATGAAAAGAAACGTCTGGTTGTGGACTTCTTTGCCAAGTGGCGTATCAATGATGTCGAGAAGTTTTACCGGACCATGTCCGGCGGTGATATGAACACAGCCAAGCTGCGTATCTTCAATATCATCAATAACGGCCTGAAGAGCCAGTTCAGTAAATACAATCTGAAAGAACTGGTATCGGGTGTACGTACCGTGGAGCTCGAAGAAGGTTCAAAAGAACTGAAAGACCTGCGTGCCCACGTGATGCAGACCATTACCCGACAGGCCAATGCGCAAGTTGAGAAGTATGGTATCTCGATCGTGGATATTCGTATCAAACGTATCGACCTGACCAAGAAGATCAGTAATGCGGTTTTCAGCCGGATGAAATCTGAGCGCCAGCAGTTTGCGGCAGATATTCGCTCACGGGGTAAAGAGCAGGCAGAAAGATTACGTGCCGATGCGGATCGTCAGCGTACGATTATCCTGGCGAATGCCTATAAGACAGCTCAGGAATTGCGCGGTGAAGGTGATGCCCGTGCCGCGGACATTTATGCTATCGCCTATAACAAGGATCGCGAATTTTATTCCTTCTATCGTAGTCTGGATGCCTATAAGAAATCGTTTGAAGGTAGAAACGATATCCTGGTGTTAGAACCGGATTCGGATTTCTTCGATTACTTTAAGCAGAATAAACCGAAACGATAAATACACGAACCAGAGAACCGGGCGTTGCGTGGTCCCCAGCAATAATGGGTGAGACATGAAACGCCCGGGTTTTTTTTGAGAAACCATGAATGAAATTATCTGGATTGCGCTTGCTTTAATGCTGGTTTTTGAAGGCCTGTTGCCTGCAATTAATCCACAAATCTATCGTCAGTTGGTACAATTGTTAAGCGAACGTGATGAGAAAACGATACGTATCATCGGAATTAGCATGATGGTGTTGGGCGCCATTATTATTTACATCGTGAAACACTAATAATGAATAACGAAACATGGTTACTGCCGGAAGGTATTGAAGAGGTGTTGCCACCCCAGGCCGAATACCTGGAGGGCAAACGTCGCCTGTTGCTCGACCTGTATCGTAGCTGGGGTTACGAACTGGTGATGCCGCCGTTTATCGAATACCTCGAATCACTCCTGACCGGGACCGGTGATGACCTGGATCTCAAGACCTTCAAGCTGACGGATCAACTCAATGGTCGTTTGATGGGGGTGCGGGCCGATATGACCCCCCAGGTGGCACGCATCGATGCCCACTTATTGGGGCGTGAAACCCCAACCCGGCTGTGTTACATGGGGACCGTGTTACATACCCGTGCCGAAGGCTTTGATGCCTCTCGCGCACCCCTGCAGATTGGTCTGGAACTCTATGGTCACAAGGGCGCCGAGAGCGATGTGGAAGTCTTTCAACTGATGGTTGAAACCCTGGCCGCCTGCGGGCTGAAAAACGTATTTTTTGACCTGGGTCATGTCGGTATTTACCGTGGCCTGGTCAAACAGGCCGGACTGGATTCAGAACAGGAATCAGCCCTGTTTGATGCCCTGCAGCGCAAAGCCAAACCAGAGATTAGCCAGATGCTGGCGGACTGGAAACTGGATAAAAAGGTCAACGCCATGTTGCTCGCACTGACGGATCTAAATGGTGATGGTGATGTACTGGCAAAGGCCGAGAAGGTGCTGGCCGCAGCCAGTGATGAAGTCAAGGCGGCGATCAGAGAACTAAAAGAGATCGCGCAGGCGATCCATTCACGTATTCCTGATATCAGCCTGCATTATGACCTGGCTGAATTGCGTGGTTATCACTATCACACCGGCGTGGTATTTGCCGCATTTGTCAGTGACAAAGGCTCGGCGATTGCCCATGGTGGGCGTTACGATGGCATTGGCAAAGTGTTTGGTAATGCCCGACCGGCCACCGGCTTTAGCAGCGATTTAAAAACTCTATTGGCGTTCGATAGTGAACCAGTGGTAAAACAGGCTGGTATTTTTGCGCCCAATGATCCGGATAGCGCGCTACAGGCGGCCATCTCGGTTGCCCGTCAAAAAGGTGAGCGGGTGATCGTGAATTTACCAGGCCAGACAGGCGAGGCACAGGCAATGAATTGTGATCGCCAGTTCGTGAATGAAAATGGCGAGTGGGTCATTAAACCAGTTTGAATCGTATTTAATTTTTTCGGGGAAGGTTTGTTTATGGGTAAGAATGTTATCGTCATCGGGACGCAATGGGGCGACGAGGGTAAAGGTAAAGTCGTCGACCTGTTAACCGAACGCGCCGATGGTGTCGTGCGTTTCCAGGGTGGACACAATGCTGGGCACACGCTGGTGATCGACGGCAAGAAGACTGTGTTGCATTTGATTCCCTCGGGTATCCTGCGTGACAACGTGACCTGCATGATCGGTAACGGTGTGGTACTGGCCCCCGATGCCCTGATGAAAGAACTGGCCATGCTCGCAGAGAGTGGCGTTAATGTTGACGGGCGCCTGTTCATTAGCGAAGCCTGCACTTTAATTCTTCCTTATCACATAGCCCTGGACCAGGCGCGTGAAATTGCCCGGGGTAACAAAGCCATTGGTACCACCGGGCGCGGTATTGGTCCGGCCTATGAAGACAAGATTTCCCGTCGTGGTTTAAAAGTGGGCGACATGTTACATCGCGAACGCTTTGCCGCACGTCTCGGTGAAGTGCTGGATTATCACAACTTCGCGCTGAAGAATTATTTCAAGGTCGATACGGTGGATTTCCAGAAGGTGCTGGATGAAGGCCTGGAGATGGCGGAAAAGATTCGCCCGATGGTGGCCGATGTGACCGGCATGCTGCACAAGATGCGCAGTGAAGATAAACAGATCATGTTCGAAGGGGCACAGGGGACGTTACTGGATATCGATCACGGTACCTACCCGTATGTGACTTCATCGAATCCCACCGCCGGGGGCGCCTGCACGGGTACCGGTGTCGGTCCGAGAGATATCGACTATGTGCTGGGCATCACCAAGGCCTACACCACCCGGGTCGGGGCCGGTCCTTTCCCCACTGAACTTTACAATGGTGGTGAGCTCAATGACCCGATTGGTGCGCACATGGCAAAAGAGGGCCAGGAGTTTGGTGCCACCACCGGTCGTGCCCGTCGTTGTGGCTGGCTGGATGCGGTGTGTTTACGCCGCTCCGCACAGATCAACTCACTCACCGGGATCTGTTTAACCAAGATGGATGTCCTCGATGGCCTCGAGACCTTACGCATTGCCGTCGGTTATGAAGTGGATGGTGTGGCCGTGGATGCCCCGCCGATTGGTGCCGATGCCTATGAACAATGTATCCCGACTTATATCGACATGCCCGGCTGGACCGAGTCGACGGTCGGGATCAAAAACTACGATGACCTGCCGGATAACGCCAAGGCCTATATTAAAAAGATCGAAGAGGTCGTCGGTGTCCCGGTAGATATCATTTCCACCGGCCCGGATCGGGTTGAAACGATCGTCTTGCGCGACCCATTTGCGTAAACACCTCACCACAAAGAATTGATAGTTGCCAACCTGATTGGCTATGACACTATTAATGCTGCCGAAGAGGTACTGAGAGGGATCACCGGTACTTCGATGAAGAATGTTTTCTGCGTGGTAGTGCGGGCCGCTTCCAAATTGACAACCTGGTTCCAGCGAATAAGCTAAATCCTGAACTTCACCTGGCAGCTTCGGCCATAGTGGTACTTGCCGAGTCATTGCTTATTGACGAGAATTTAAAAAATCTGGTCCAAATCAATAGATTTAGAATCAATCTAATCTAAACTCAAACTAATATTTCCTTTCTTGAGCAAGTTGATCCTGTTTTTATCAGTTATAGGGTTAACCAATCATTACCGATGAAATAAACGATTTAACTAATCAATAAGTCTGGCCAATACTTGGACATACGAGCCTAACAAGGCCGGTAACCAATATTGACATCAATTATAAGGAGACGATGCTATGGATGATATAACCAAGTGTCCGGTGATGCACGGCGCTGCTACCGAGAGCGGCATGTCGAACATGGAATGGTGGCCCAAGGCCCTGAACCTCGACATTCTGCATCAGCACGATACCAAGCCCAATCCACTGGGCGAGGACTTTAACTATCGTGAAGAGGTCAAGCAGCTCGACTTCGACGCGCTC
>JASFLV010000096.1:0-9415 GCA_050117915.1 Thioalkalispiraceae bacterium
TGCTCTTACAAGTTAGCTTATCAGGGATTATCGGGATCGCACCCACCCTCAATGCGCCATATCCCTTTTTCACAACGCAACAGTTCACGGCTACCACTGCATACGAAAGTCCCATCGGCATAGGCTACGTTGTTAAAATAGCAAGTTGGTAAATCATCAACCTCCTGTGCCAGCACATCAAACTCTTCATCACTTTCGTCAAGTATAGGTGAAGTCTTAAGTTCTGGATCAGGCGCCCCGACTGATATATGTGTTTCCAATTTTGCCATTCTTCTACTCCTTATATATCTTTACAGTTAGGTTTTTTCATAAATACGTAAACGCTCAGACCATGCACTGACACCCGCCACGTTGGTTGGCAACTTCTCATGTATTCCGAGCACCAGAATACCACGCTCTCTTAAAACAGACATGATACGTAAAAACGTATGTTCTTGCAGCGCTTCATCGAAATAAGTAAAAACAAGGTTACGACATAATACCAGATCAAAACTATCTGTCAGTAGTTCATCTTTAAAATCATCACGGATATCATGTTCCAAAAAGCGTACACCGTTCCTATAACCAAGTTTAAGACAATATTGCTCATCTTGCCTGTCGAATACACTATCAAGCCATTGCTGCGGAAGGTTTTTTATGCTGCCGTAGGCATAACATGCCCGTCGCGCGCGTTCCAACAGATCTGGATTAACTTCGGTTGCTAAAATCTGCAATTGCATCCTTGCAAACTGAGGTTCAAACAATAACTTCCAGATAATATTCAGGGTATAGGGTTCTTCGCCAGCACCCGCTCCTACACTCCAGACTCTGAGGCAGTTACTGCCTCGCGCAATTGCGCGTTGCACAAGTGCGGGCAATACCTCAGACTCAAGAAAAGCAAACATTTGTTTATCACGATAAAACCGGGAAATAGTGACCCGACAAAGTCTATCCAGTACTTGCCATTCACGGTCATGCTGCTCGAGATAATAGCGATAGTCAGCAACATCCCGGATCCCTAACTGGTTTATGCGTCGTTGTAGTCGTTTACAGACCTGGTTGCGCACTTTGCGATAACCAGGCCAACGCATGCGCAACTGTGGGCATGCCCACTGCAAAAACTGTACACACTCTTCATCGCGCATCGTGATACTGCATATTTATTAACCTGATCGCCTATCAAACTACATGGAAAATTCTGCTATTTTTAAACTAAGTTATCACCTTATTTGCTCAATATATAGTTATGAATGACAAACCGGCACATACCGACCCCAATCAAGCGTTTCAACCTGCTTATCTCAAACTGTTACATAACAATACGCTGGCAATACGGGTCAATCAAGCTTACCAGCATATGCAGGATTGTGATTTATGTGCTCGTTACTGCCACGTAAATCGATTCACAACAATCAAAGGCGCCGTCTGTCGTACCGGTGAGCGAGCAGTCGTAAATAGTTATGGGGCCCACCATGGCGAGGAACATCCTCTGCGCGGGGTACGTGGCTCGGGCACCATTTTTTTTAGCTGGTGCAGCCTGCGCTGCGTCTTCTGCCAAAACTGGGAGATTAGCCAAAAAGGGTTAGGCCATGAAGTGGAGCCTGAGCAACTTGCGAATATGATGTTACAACTTCAAGCCCAGGGTTGTCATAACATTAATTTCGTCACGCCCAGTCATGTGGTCGCCCAAATCATTGCAGCAGTGGATATCGCAGCACAACAGGGTTTAACTCTTCCTTTGGTTTATAATACAGGCGGCTATGATAGTCCCGAAGCCCTGGCCTTACTTGATGGTATTATCGATATTTATATGCCTGATATGAAATACGGTGACGCAAAACTCGCACGAAGATTTTCAAAAGTAAAAGATTATGTTGAAGTAAACTTTGCTGCCGTCAAACAGATGTACCGCCAGGTAGGTGATCTGCAATTAGATGAACAAGGTATCGCACAACGGGGTCTACTCATACGCCATCTAGTGTTACCTGGGCATATTGCCGGCACCGAGAAGGTTCTCGCCTTTATCGCCAATGAGCTTTCTCGCCAGACTTATCTTAATCTAATGGACCAGTATCATCCCTGTTACCGTGCCAGTGAGAATCCACCATTAGATCGCGCGCTCACAGCTGACGAATATCAAGAAGCACTACAATTGGCAGACCAGTATGGACTGAGACGTCTCGATTAGCGTCTATCCCTTAACCGGTTTACACACTGAAGCTCTATTAAGTTGATGAAAGACGAGTCTCATTCCTGGTGCTGCTATCAAACAAGGTCATTTCCCATCTATCCTCATCAATCAGATGACGCAAGATATAGATACTATTATCATTACCTCGCAACTTGAAGTAACGGTAGGCTGGATCAAGCCAACGATCGAGTACTTCCTGGACTTCAATACAGCGCTTTCCCAGATAGAAACGCAGCGGTGTCTCTTCACCACGATAGCCGGCATAACACTCTACTTTTAAAGACGATTTATTTTTTTCATCCATACTCATATTATCACCAGGGCATAATTGAACCATCATAGCGAAAGAAACGACCACTGTCTTTTTGTTTAAAGCGGTCAACCAGAGTTCGCATTCCGTTAACACTTTCCGTCACAGAGATCCGCCCTTCACTACCACCCATCCGTGTCCTGACCCAACCCGGGTGTAAAAGTAATATACCGATCCGCAAAGGTGCCAGTTCGTAGACCAACCCTTTCATGGCGGCATTTAATGCTGCCTTACTGGAACGATAGGCATAATCATTACTTGACTTGATATCTTCGATACTGCCCATATGACTGGTGATCGTCACCACTAGCCGTTTCTCGCTTTTGGCAATATTCTGTCGAAACGCCTCTGTGAGTCGCATTGCACCCAGGCTATTCACATTAAAGGTTTCCAGCCAGTCCGTATAATCTATACTACCGAGTTTATCCTTGCCCCAGCGTTCAAAATAGACCCCGGCATTATTGATAAGCAAATCAATTGGGGCGCCTTGAAGATCGTTTACAATTTTTTGAATTTGTTTCGGATCAGTCACATCCAGCTGATGCACGGAAAGCTTGTCATGCTCCTTCGCCAACAGTTGTAAGGCATCCGCCTGTACTGGATGACGGCAGCTGGCAAATACACGCCAGCCACCACTCACATATTGACGAACCCATTCCAGTCCCAGGCCGCGATTGCTTCCCGTTATTAGCACCGTTGACATCATTATTCCAAATATAAAAGATTGAAAATTTACCCACACCTCATCACTATACAATGTGCATAATTCAGATCAATGGCTACACTGAATTATATGAAAATTGTACACAAAATTCTCTCATTCATAACAGGGGTGTAATATGAGCAGAAAAATCGTCATTATCCAGGGACATCCGGATGTTCAGAAAGAACACTATGGTCACGCCCTGGCAGACGCCTATGTACAAGGTGCTAACAATGCCGGTCACGAAGTACGTACAATCACCATAGCTGAACTGGAATTCCCCCTGATCCACAGCTATGAAGATTTTTATGAACAGGAAGCTCCTGCCGTGATCAAAAAGTGTCAGGACGATATTAACTGGGCGGATCACCTGGTATTTATCTACCCATTGTGGCTGGGAACCATGCCGGCAATTGTCAAAGGCTTTATCGAGCAGTTATTTCGTCCCGGATTTGCCATGCATATCAGCGAAGATAGTAAAACCTGGACAAAGTTACTCAAAGGGAAATCAGCGCGAGTCATCATTACCATGGGTATGCCTGCCCTGGCTTATCGATGGTTTTTTCGTGCCCACAGTCTGAAAAGCTTTAAACGAAACGTACTGAATTTCTGCGGGATTAGTCCAGTTAAAGACAGTATGATTGGTATGGTCGAAGGAAGCGAAAAACATCGACAACACTGGTTAGCAAAAATGAAAAAATTAGGACATTCAGGAATATAATTCGATTCAAATGGAATTAAGGCGAATTATTTTTGCGGCTTTGAGTCTAATGGATAAAATATCCTGTTAAGTAGGGCAAGGAGAGACCAGATGAGCGAGACCATCCACGACCCGCACCAGAAAGCCGCCGCCATCAATCGTTCACGACAAAAATATGGAACGATTGCCGAAATTGGTGCCGGCCAGGAAACTGCCCGTTGGTTTTTTCGTGTCGGTGGAGCAGCCGGCACCATTGCCAAAACCATGTCAGCCTACGATATGACTTTTTCTGATGCGATTTATGGCAGTGCTCCCCGATATGTCTGCCGCGAACGTTTACAGGCCATGCTCGAAGTCGAATACAACCTGTTACTGGAACGCCTTGCTACGACACGCGGCAGTGATACAACCTTTTTTGCATTCGCTAATACAGTCGCTGCCCGCAGCTACAGCCATAAAACGGATGGCCAGGGCTGGCTAGGGATCCGCTTCCAAACACATCCCAACCAGCCGCCTTCACAGATTGAGTTACATGTTAACCTGCATGGTAAAACCAATTTACAGGACCAGGAGACCCTGGGCTTACTCGGCGTCAATCTGATCTATGGTGCATTGATGTTACACGAAGATCCGACTACCCTGCTCAACTCATTACAGGACAATGTTCATGCGGACCAGGCGGAACTGGATATGATTGACTTCTCAGGTCCGGCATTTACCCAGGTAGATAATCGCCTGATGGCTCTGCAACTGGTGGAACAAGGCATGAGTGATGCTGCCATGTTTACTGCTGACGGGCGAGTTGCACAGGTAGCCGATGTACTCTGGCAACGTCCGGTGTTAATTGAGCGTAGTCGATTTCGTCCGCCAACCCATCTGACCGTTGATTTACTTGAAAAAACTCGTCAAACCCTGAAACGTGAAAACGATATTGATGATACCAAGCTGGTCGTGCTTGCCGAGATGACCTTAAATAATCTTTGCGAAGAAAATGGCGAGTGCGTGGATACCAGTGATTTTTTGAATCGTGCAGACATACTAGCTGCACTGGGTATGAACGTATTAATCTCCAACTACGGTGA
Source organism: Thioalkalispiraceae bacterium (assembly GCA_050117915.1). Classification (GTDB taxonomy): domain Bacteria; phylum Pseudomonadota; class Gammaproteobacteria; order UBA6429; family Thiohalophilaceae; genus SZUA-24. The sequence continues at coordinate 4,966 of JASFLV010000096.1, forward strand.
GTACTATCGCCTCGCTCAGTACCTGTTCCGCTACACCCGGCAACCGATCGCCATTGCAATGGGGCTGCCCTCATTGTACGAGCTCTTCGACGAAAAACATTATGAAGATCTACCCGGTGGAATACTCGAATCTTTTGGCCGCCTGTTTCGTTATGACCTGCGCCTGTATGTCTGTCCAATGCACGATCAGGACAATGGAAATCTCATCGGCCTGGACCAGTTTCAACCGGCAGAACACTTACAAAACCTTTTGGCTCACCTGCAAAAAAATGGCTATATTCACGGATTAGAATCTATACCAACTGAATACCTGAAGATCTACTCACATGAAGTCTTACGAGAATTACAGGCTGGAAACAAACAGTGGGAATCCAGCGTACCCGCAAATGTTGCTGAACTAATCAAGGCAAAACGCTTGTTTGGGTTTGCAACAGGATAAAAAACATGCCCGGGTGAAGCAGGAAATGCTTACAGGTTGTTCAAATCGATGATTTATATAAATATATTTAACAAATAATGTAGAACTGACTACTAGAGGTCTTTACCGTCCAGAATTTTCAGCTATTTTAGTTTCTTGTTGGCTTTTTTTCTGCAGTTTCATCCCATATCCGTTGCCACACCCAATGTAACGGCTCGAGATTTCGTGCCTCACTGATACGTTGCGGTGTCACCGGGTGGGCATGCGGATTACCGATCTCACCCACTTTAAAACGAAACACATAATCCCGATCGAAACCCATACGTAAATCGGTCATGATGATTGCTTTATCTTCCATTGCAACCGCATACAGACCCTTGCTAAACCACTGTAGGCGTTGTACTGACCAGGTGCCTTGCAAGGGGCCAAGCAATGCCAGCGAGCGCGGTTGGGTTGTAAAAGTAATATGCTCATCATTATCCAGGATAGAATAAAAACCTTCATAATAATTAGACTCATCGACGGCCAGGACACGCCACAATAAACTGTTAAAAGGCGATGGTGTTGTAAGCATAACGGTACTGTCGATATTCTGATTGTCGAGCGCCACACGCGAGACCTGATCGACGTACACTTTGACACCCAGCGTCCACATCAGATAGCCGGTACTCAATACTAGCCCGACACTATTCGCTACGTATCCCCATGATTTGTGACGCGCTACAAGTGCTGCCGCGATCACACCGATCAATAATGGCACAGTGTAAAGTGGATCAATGATAAAAATAGTTGACCAGGCAACGGGAGTTGTGACTAATGGCCAGAATATTTGCGTACCGTACACAGTAAAACTATCCAGCAAGACGTGACTGGCAAAGACTAGATATACCAGGACAAACCATCGCCAACGGTGTTCGTTTGTGGAAGGATGTATTTTCTGAATCAACCATACGAGTAGCGGTGTGATAGCCAGTAGTACAAACAAAGAATGAGATGCACTGCGATGATATGTAAAATCACGGACTGCATCACCGAGCGGAACAAATACATCAAGATCCGGTATAGTCCCACAAATGGCGCCCCATAATAGCGCGCGACGCCCGACTTGACGGCCGGCCACTGCTTCACCGACAGCGGCTCCGAGTGCGATTTGCGTGAGCGAATCCATTTAGTACTACTTAGCCAGTTGTTTGTTAATTTCACCGATAACGGATGGATTCAGCGGGTCGATACTGCTGGGGTAGTCAGCCACCAAGTGACCATCGCGGCCGATCAAGTATTTATGAAAATTCCACTGTGGGTACCTGCCGGCGCTACTCGCCAACTTTTGATAGAGTGGATCTGCATAGCGTTCGCTCACACGGGTTTTGGAAAACATAGGAAACTGCACGCCATAAGTCAGTCTGCAGAAATCTTTGATCTGCTTTTCACTACCCGGCTCCTGTGCACCAAAATCGTTAGACGGAAAACCCAGTACCACCAGGCCCTTGGCCTGGTATTGCTGGTAAAGATTTTCCAGCGAACTGTATTGGTCCGTGTAAGCGCACTTACTGGCCGTGTTAACTACCATGATGACCTTGCCCTGATATTGCTGGCAAAGATTGACGACTTTATTTTCATTAAGTGTCCTGACATCAAAATCCAGTAACGGCGAACACTCTTTAGCAGTTGTCACAGTGCTAACCAGGATAATCAAACATATAAAGATTGTTTTAACCATCGTGTCACCTCAAGTCGTTAGATGGACTCGCCATCACAAAGGAAGTTTCTCTAAGGAGCTAAATTTGGTTATGCCCGTAGGCAGGTTCCGTAGACGTCGTACCCCTTCCCCACCGGTCCAGATTTGTACATTTTCCGGCAGCAACGCGCGTAACTCGAACAGATGGGATCGAATATTCGCGTACTGATAAGCACCACTGAAGGTGATACCTACGACGTCAACGTGAAATTGTTGGACTGCCTGGGTAATTTGGTCCATGGGCACTTCACCACCCAGGTTAATGGCATGCCTGCCACTGGCGGCCAGTATCGCGACCACCATCAGCAGACCCAGCGTGTGCTCCTCACCCGGCAATGTCGCAAGTAACACCCGCGGTTGACTGGTGCTTTTCTCTACGCTGGCAACTTCTGCATTGATAAATCGAATAAGCTGTTGGGATAGAAAATGCTCCTGGAAGATCTGCAACTGGCCGCCAGCCCACAGGTCACCCACCATCTCCAACAATGGAACCACCGTTTGTACAATGAAACCCTGCATGTCCTGTTGTTTATATCGCTGACGCAACAATGTCTCGAGCTGCTCGGCATCAGCCGACCGAATGCTATCGATCATGGCATCCACGCTAGCATCGCCTGTCGACAAGCTGGCGGGTAACAGGCTGGCTTCCAACTCTTCTAGCGCGGGTTCAGCCAGCACCAGTAGCTTACCTGGGCGCATCCCCTGGTCGAGTAGACGGCGAATCCGTTGCAAACGCCTGACTTGTGCCTCGCTATAAATGCGCTCGCCCTTGTCATTGCGGGCTGGCTCAGGAAATCCGTAGCGGCGTTCCCAGATTCGCAGCGTGTCGCGTCCAATCCCGGTATCGCGCTCCACATTACCAATAGAATAATATCCCTTTTTTTCAGTCACTTAAGAACACCTATTAACCCACCCAGAATTCATGGATAAAGAATAGCATATTTTGTCCTAGACAAAATAGATATTTCTAAGTATATTTGCACTAGGCTTTCCCCCCACATCCATCCTTGAGGTGACACGTCATGAGTAACTGCGAACTACAAGGTGTCGAGAAAGTAAAGATAAAGGAATAGCAATGCGACTCAGGATCTTCTTTGACAGCCAATGTCCGCTGTGTATGGCGGAAATGAAGCAACTAAAAGCCTACGACACGGCGGATCAGATTCAGCTTGTGGATCTGCATGCCAATGACTTTAGCGCACACTACCCTCACATCGATAAAACTGATGCCATGAACATCCTACATGGCCAGCTGAATTCAGGCGAAATACTGCAAGGACTGGATGTAACGTGCCAGGCCTGGTCACTGGTAAAAAAACATCGGTGGCTTATGCTGTTACGCTGGCCATTGATTAAACCACTCGCTGATAGGGCTTACCGCTTTTTTGCCCGACATCGTAACCGCATTTCTCATTTCCTGATGGGTAATGCAACCTGTAACTCCTGCACGCCGAACAAATGCGAAGTAAGCCATAAGCGTTAGCATGATGTCGGTAGTGGCAATCTGGCTATTTAGAGTCTCATGCACAGGGATTGTTATGAAAGCAGATCCTTCAAAACGTTTTATCTTAGGCAGTATTATATTGTTTGCCACATTGCCAGTGTTTGCCAATCCATTACTTAAATATGAATGGCAGAATAGACCGCTACTGCTTTTTGCTCCAGATAATGAGGATAAACGCTTAGTGCAACTCCTCGCCACCTTGCAAAAAAGCAATTGTGATATCGATGATCGAGATATGATTATTGCGGTACTTCTTGCAGAAGGCCAAAGTCGCCTGAATAATAACAATATCTCAGCACAGGATGCGGCTTTGATACGTAAAAGATATGAGATTGAACCCAGCCAATTTGCTGTCCTCCTCATTGGCAAGGATGGTGGTGAAAAATACCGGTTATTTGCAGTGCCTGAACTCAACGAAATTTTTTCACTGATAGACGGGATGCCCATGCGCCAGGATGAAATGCAGGAAAATCTTAAAGACTGCCACTAAATGAAAACAGACGGGCGTTACATAAGATAATGTAGACCTGCACCGATTATTAGCACAATCCTTATACCTAACCCCATGTTAATCCTACTGAGCAGGCGAATACGAGATAACTGCATCGAACAGGCAGACCAGTCCCGTATACTCACCGAATTCTTACATTTTCGCCAGGGATGATAATAGAGAGCAACAAAGACAACAACCATCAGCATTGCCAGACCCATCATCAGAATCACATATAATGGTACATGGGTTATACTATGAAACAGACTGAAGACCATCCAGCCACCGGAACCCAGCAGG
>JASFLV010000097.1:0-9353 GCA_050117915.1 Thioalkalispiraceae bacterium
TTCGACGACCGTGTGGACACGGTCGAACATCCGAGTGAAACGAGGATGGCCCGCAGGGCGCGCGTAGCGCGTAATCGTCTCGGGGACGCCACCTTTCTTAAGATAATACGTAAACCAGAGATCGTGGTGAAGTTGAGATAACCTCACGATGAGAACGTCCGACGAAGTATGATAAGCCGTTCGACGACCGTGTGGACACGGTCGAACATCCGAGTGAAACGAGGATGGCCCGCAGGGCGCGCGTAGCGCGTAATCGTCTCGGGGACGCCACCTTTCTTAAGATAATACGTAAACCAGAGATCGTGGTGAAGTTGAGATAACCTCACGATGAGAACGTCCGACGAAGATGAGGCCAGGAGATTTTGCCGGCAAAGAGTCCTAGACGCCGGCGGTTCTTCGCTGGTCGCGGTCCAGCATCGCCACAACACGTTCTACGTGTGTTTGCTGGTCAGGTTCGATCGCTTTAAATTCGCTGCCAACCAGTGAATATCCATGTTCTGGATAGTGACGGATACTTCGAATTTCGATATCGCAGGTTATAGTATTTTGCCCCGGTAGGCTAATCATCGCATCAAATATAGTTTGTTGCTCCTGGATGACACTGGTTTCAGATAAATCAAGCCTGGAACAAAAGCCACCCGCAGAAATATCAATAATCGAACCATTAATACGATGTTTCAGTGGCACTGGGATTGAGATACCCAGGCGATGATTGTGTACAGAAGCACGATAATAGCGTCTCCTTTGCCGATATACCATTTCATCGGGTAACCCCAGACGATACATTGCAATGTGATTGTTATCTTCAATGGCTAGCACGCGTGTGGTGAAATTGATCCGGACACCTTTAATACGACCATCAAAATGTATCTGACTGCCTTTGCGTATGCGCTTGTGGGCTTTCTCAGAATTTAATTCATCCAGGTATAAGTGTTGTTGTTTGGCCTGTACATCAATAATAATGGTATTGTAGATCGTGTTGTCCTGGTCGATGGAAATGCTGATCTGTGCACGTTCTGACTGAAGACGTTTTAATAAACCTGCCATATAGGGTTTATAGATGATGGTTTGCGGTTTATCTTGTTCGGTGGACAGCATGGTTATGCCTTGGCAATAATTTTCTGCTGCTGTTTATTCTCAGGAGCTCCTTTTTGTGAATAGCTGTCTTGTCCTGTTACCGCTCCGCGCAGGATCGACAGGGCATCCTGGGTGTGGCGTTGCAGATGAGCAACCAGTATTCCATTGATCTGGTTTTGCGTATTACATTTTTGGCCTAAATAACTAATGCGTTTCCATAATTCTGCAATCTGTTGGCGCAGATTAGCGGGTTGATTGACTAACCATTGCTGCAAGCCTTTTTTATCAGGTGTCATTTGCAGTTGTGTACAGTGTGTCTGACGAAGTTGTTCTGCCTGTTCGACTTGTGCAGTAAGTTGATGTTTCTCCTTGGCGATGACTTCAATTGCTTCCAGCTTTTGTTCAGCCAGGGCTGATTCTTCCTTGATGAGCAGCTTATTTAACTGGTCAAGCGCTGAGTCAAGCCCCGAAAGGTTATCGATAAATGCGTGAATGAGGGTTTCTTGTTCCATCTCAGTTTTACGCTTACTTAGAAGTCGGACTCGAAATCCATCATTTTGTCGGCAACCCGATCCGGATCCACACGGTATTCACCACGTGAGATAGCATCACGCACGCGATTGACATGGGCCTGATCAACATCAGGCTCAGAAGCCAGTTTCTTCTCGAGTGAATTGAGGCGTGCCGCCATATCAGTGATACTGACAGTGTCACCCTGGTTTGAAGAGGAAGAACCACCCTGGGTCGTATTGCTGTCTTCACGCCGTACGTTACCGACCTGTCGATCGTTGGACTGCTGGCTCCGACCTGAATTGATTCCTGTAATGTCATTTGGCATGACTTTTAACTCCTAACGCATTTTGCCATTTTTGTTAGCGGCGCTATATAAGAAAGCTTTAGGCACGAATGCTCATGTCTTTGAATTTACTTACAATTTTACCCTTACTGTAGATTGGGCTATTACCTCGGCAGAGACCTGCCGGCCGCTGCGGTGATTCTTTACCTGGATGACCTGGCCCTGATGGCCGTCACTTAAGGCCTCTCCCTTTGTGCGAATTTGCAGACTACCGGTTTTAGCAATGATGGTCACCATATCGCCACGCTTGACCAACCTCTTAGGCTCAACCATTCTGCCCGTGATCACAGCATCATGGCGAATAGATCGTTTTGCCACCATTCCAACCAGATCTTTCGGGTTTGTAAAGACTCCTGCGTAGTAACGACTAATATCCTGATGCACAAATTGCAGGTCTTGCCGCTTGATAATACTGTTTTTGACGATAGGGCGACTTGCAACTAACACATTGGTATAGGCCCTGACCTTAACCGGTAAATGGATTTTCCAGACCGGCTGTGTACAACGAATGCCGAGACTCACGGCCCCCAGTGGGGCCCGGTTGCTGGGCAAAAAAGCACGTAGCGGTTGCTGACACTTATCCAGCCGCAAACGATCATCCAGATTTCCAAATTTGAGATTGAGTTTGTAATCATCGCCAAACTGTTGATGGAGAAAATCAGTCGCCACAACCCGCATTTCGGCTTCAGTTTGCCAGGTCTGTTGAGCATAAGTTGTACCGGCAAACCATAAGCAAGGCACTGCCATAAAAATGACAGCGCGCCAATTCAACAGCGTAGCGCATTGATTTTTAAATATGTTTTTCATTCAGCTTTAACCATAACTTGCTTTGTATTCAGTAGCTTAAGTTCCTATGCTGCTTTTGCTGGTTTGTTGTATGGTTAATACTGAAGCAATCACTATGCCATTAATTCATGCCTAAGTTTTTGAATTTTTGGCCGATATAGTTGGACAGATTCACTCGTAAAAATAACTGGAGATCCTCATGGCAGGTGTAATGGCAGGTGTCGACCAACGCACTAATCTTGTTGGTGAAAACAGATTAGAGTTATTGCTTTTTGGTTTAGGAGGTCGACAAATGTATGGGATTAATGTCTTTAAGGTGCAGGAAGTAATCCAGTGTCCACCTTTGACCGCAGTCCCGCATGCCCATCCGATTGTGCGTGGTATTGCCAGTATGCGTGGTAAAACAATCACAATTATGGACCTGGCGATGGCCATTGGGCGCAAGCCAATCGAGTTGTTAGATGATCAGTATGTCATCGTCACTGAGTATAATCGCTCGCAACAGGGATTCCTGGTGGGGAGTGTTGATCGAATTGTCAATTTGACCTGGAAAGAGATTTTGGCTCCACCCAGAGGAGTGGGTAAAAATAATTATATGACAGCGGTTACCAGAGTAGAAGAACAACTGGTTGAAATCATCGATGTCGAGAAGGTTTTGGCTGAATTGGTTGGGATGGATATCGAGCTTTCAGAAGAATCAACTGTAAAAAATGATGAAAATAAGACAATCAAATTACTAGTTGCAGATGATTCCCTGGTAGCGAGAAAACAGGTGAAATCGACACTCGATAAAGTTGGCCTCGAGTGTGACCTGGCCAAGAACGGGGCGGAAGCGTTAAAAATGTTGCAAGCAGCAGTTGCCGATGGCAAGCCTTTGTCGGATACCTATGATGTCATGATTTCAGATATTGAAATGCCAGAAATGGATGGTTATACCCTAACCACAGAAGTGCGCGCCGATGAGCGCCTCAAGCACTTACCCATCATGCTGCATACTTCCTTAAGTGGCACATTCAATAGCAATATGGTGAAAAAGGTAGGAGCAGATAAGTTTGTTGCCAAGTTCGATGCGTCTGAATTGGCCCGTGAAGTCAGGCTCCTGATGATGGAGAAAGGGCTTATATCAGAGAATGATTCTGATCAAGACAGCGATTGATTAAACCAGACAGATTTTGATTCAAAAAGTGGCACAGGCCGGAAGTGAACGTAGTAGCGTGACGGAACCATTATTATCTAAAGAACAGTATGAGAGCTTTAGGGAGTTTCTAGAGAATTCCTGTGGAATCGTATTGGGTGACAATAAACATTATCTTGTTACCTCACGATTAAACCGCTTAACCCATGAATTTTCTTTTGATTCTCTGAATGCAATGCTTGATGCATTAAAACATCAAAAAGATAATCGTTTAAAACAACGCATTATCGACGCGATGACGACCAATGAAACAAGCTGGTTTCGCGATATTTATCCCTATGATTTGCTCCGCGAAAACCTGATTCCTGAACTGGTAAAGAAAAAGCCACCCCGGTTACGCATTTGGTCAGCGGCCTGTTCGAGTGGACAGGAACCCTATTCCATTAGCATGATATTGAGCGAGCTACAGATGAAATCGCCGGGGCTCTTGTCTGTGCCGGTGGAGATCATTGGTACGGATATCTCCAGTACTGTATTAAGTGCAGCAAGACAGGCAACCTATGACGGACTCAGTATTGCGCGTGGTATCAGCCCTGAGCGAAAGAAGATGTTTTTCAAAGAAGTTGAGAATGACCGCTGGCAATTGAATGATAAAGTAAAATCGATTGTGAAATTCTCGGAATTAAATTTGTTGCAAAATTACAGTCTGCTAGGCAAGTTCGACCTGATCTTCTGTCGTAACGTTCTAATCTATTTTTCCACTGAACTAAAAACCGATATTTTGCAGCGGATGACCAAAGCACTACATCCTGGTGGTTACCTGATCCTTGGCGGTTCCGAATCACCGACCGGCTACTGCCGTGATTTTGAAATGGTGCGTCTTCCTAAAGGTGTCGTCTACCGGCTGCGTGAAGAGTAGTTGTCTGAACGAGTTTGCCGCTTGGCCAAACCTTGCCTCCCTTGCCACCTGCTTGCAGGCCGGCTGACTACCCCAACTTATTGTTTTTAATGTAAAAGAAACTATGGCACGGTTGTTGCTCTAACTACATCAGTTATTAACGATGGAGCAGACAATGCCATTTAGTTTCGAGTCATATCTAGGCATACATGAACCGGCTTTGCACTTAAGAGCAAAGCGTGCACATGTGCTGGCATCCAACCTGGCGAATGTTGACACCCCTAACTACAAGGCACGGGATATCAATTTCACCGAGGCATTAAAGGCTGTGACCAGTGGTCAGCATGCAGGGATGTTGCGTGGTACCCATACCAAACACATCCAGCCTGAGTCATTTATTTCAGGTTATCAGCTTCAATATCGCACGCCGCATCAACCCTCTCTGGATGGAAATACCGTTGAACACCAGGTCGAGATGGCTGCTTATTCTGACAATGCGATGCGTTACCTGGCCAATCTGAGAATTATCTCGGGCAAATTCAATTCATTAAGAACAGCAATCAAGGGACAATAAGATGTCACTGTTTAATATATTCGATGTATCTGGTTCAGCACTTCAGGCGCAGAGTGTTCGTCTGAATACGACTTCGAGTAACCTGGCTAATGCAAACAGCATCAGTAGTAGCACCGGCGAAACATACCGGGCGAGACATCCTGTGTTTGCCCCAATCATGAAAGACTTTAGTGAAGAAAATCCCAGTATCGGTGTAAAAGTCATGGGTGTTGTTGAAAGCCAGAAGCCTTTGCGTCGAGAGCATAATCCAGAGCATCCACAGGCGGATCAAGAAGGATTTATTTATTTGCCTAACGTCAATGTCGTTGAAGAGATGGCCAATATGATTTCTGCTTCACGTGCCTATCAAACCAATGTTGAAGTAATGAATAGCGCCAAACAGATGTTGATGCGGACGTTAGCGATCGGACAATAGTGTAGGGGAGATATACGATGGAAGGTATAGATAAGTCACTGCCAACTTTTGAAAGTCTTGGCTTGCGTAAGGATAAGCCGGTTGAACAACCACGCCTGAAGCAAGAAGATTTTATGAAGCTGATGATGGCGCAAATGAAACACCAGGATCCAACCAAGCCGATGGAAAATGCTGAATTTATCACCCAGATGGCACAGTTCAGCTCAGTCAAGGGTCTGAAGGAAATTAAGGATTCTTTTAATACACTGGCCAATGCGTTGCAGTCATCACAAGCATTGCAGGCCTCTTCAATGGTCGGCCGAAAGGTTTTAATACCGGGTGATACAACCGCATTGGCCGCAGAAGGAATTATGCGTGGTGGTTTGGAAATGCCATCTCCATCTGAATCAGTAAGAGTGAAAATATTTAATAAGTCAGGTGAGCAGGTGCATACGATTGACCTGGGTGAGCGAGGTAAAGGCAACGTTCAATTCAAATGGGATGGTGTTATTGCAAAGGCCAACCCTGAAGTCCCCGGTAGTGAGGATGTCGTTGCTCCACCAGGTGTTTATACAGTACAGGCGGAGGCCATGATTGATGGTGAACCGCAGTCCGTAAAGACCTTTGTTGTCGATAAGGTGGCGAGTGTTTCACTGGCTAAAGATAACAAGGGTGTAACGTTAAATCTGGCTAATGCTGGAGCAACTACATTAGCTGATATTCAGGAAATTATTTAACAGGGTAGCGAAGGAGGAAGTAACATGCCATTTCGAGCCGCACTAAGTGGAATTAACGCGTCAGGTGAAGAGTTACGCGTTATTGGTAATAACGTAGCAAACGCGAGTACTACCGGATTCAAGAAATCCCGGGCAGAATTTGCAGATGTATATGCAGCAACTGATGGTGCCGCCAGTACCTCAGTCGGTGCAGGTGTACGCCTATCAGGCGTTACCCAGCAATTTGGACAGGGCAATATTGGTTTTACCAACAGTAAGCTTGACCTCGCAATTAATGGTCGTGGCTTCTTTGTCATGGACGATAACGGTACACGTGCCTATACACGTGCCGGTAATTTCCAGGTCGACCGCGAAGGTTTTATCACTAATCCGGATGGTAACAAGCTGGTTGTTAACGGTGCCGATGAAAACGGTACGATTACCGGCGCAGTCGGTCCGCTACAGCTTGATCGCTCAAATATTACACCGGTTGCAACCACCCGTGTTGACGTAGGCCTGAATCTGGATAGTACGGAAAATGTACCACCGACAGCACCTTTTTCACCCGATATTCCTTCATCATTTAATTCATCGACATCTTTGACTGTATATGATTCTCTAGGTGGTTCACATCTGGCAACCATGTACTACGTAAAAGGTACCGAACCGGGTACTTGGGATATGTATACGCTGGTTGATGGTAAAGATATTAAAGGTAAAGTAGCGCCCCCCTTTGAACCCGATACCATCAAGTTTGATGGAGCAGGTCAATTGGCTGCAATCAATGGTACTCCTGTGCCTCCCGGGACTATAGATTATCCAGAGTTTGATCCGGGTACCGGTGCAGATCCATTAAACCTGAGCATGAACCTGTTATCAAACTCTCCTATTACGCAGTTTGGTACGCGCTTCAACGTGAATGAACTTTCGCAAAACGGATTTACCTCTGGTCGTTTGAGTGGTGTGGACATTGATGACACTGGGGTAGTTAGGGCTCGATATACCAATGGTCAGACACGAACCCTGGGTCAGGTTGCATTGGCAGACTTTTCAAACCCGCAAGGTTTGCGCCCCCTGGGTGACTCATCCTGGGCTGAAAGTTTTGATTCAGGTGTGCCATTAGTAGGTACTCCCGGTTCCGGTAGTTTAGGTGTGCTGCAGGCCGGTGCGCTGGAAGGTTCAAATGTTGACTTGACTTCCGAACTGGTCAATATGATTACGGCACAACGTAACTTCCAGGCCAATGCACAGGTAATCACCACAGCTGATACTGTAACGCAAACCGTGATTAACATCAGATAAGCAGGCAATTAAAAACCATGGATAAAGTTTTATATACAGCGATGTCAGGTGCCAAACAGACCATGCTGGCACAGTCGGCAAACAGCAATAATATTGCAAACGTGAGTACACCAGGATTCCGTGCTGACTATGCACAATTTAGAAGTATGCCGGTGTACGGACCTGGGTTACCAACTCGCGTATTTGCCATGACAGAAAGATCCGGGACGGATCTTTCTGTTGGCTCTGTGAATGCAACGGGCAACGGTATGGATGTTGCGATTAATGGCAACGGCTGGATTGCAGTGCAGGCCCCTGACGGTAGTGAAGCCTATACCCGGGCGGGAAACATGCGCCTCACGACAGAAGGATTGTTGGTAACGGGTGGTGGGTTACCAGTCATGGGAGATGGTGGTCCGATTACTGTTCCGCCTGTTAATCGTATGGAAATCGGTGAGGACGGTACGATCTCGGTTATGCCATTAGGTGAGCAAGGTAACGAGCTGAATGTGGTTGACCGAATCAAGCTGGTCAATCCAGATAAGGACCTGTTGTACAAGGGTGAAGACGGTTTAATGCACGTTAAAGGCGGTGCAGAGGTGGAAGCTGATGCAAATGTTAAAGTTGTTTCAGGTATGCTCGAGTCAAGTAATGTGAATATTGCTACCGCTCTGGTTAATATGATTGATCTATCACGTCAATTTGAAACACAGGTAAAAGTAATGCAGGAAGCTGAAAAAAATGCAGATGCCGCACGTGAGTTATTACGCATGGGTTAAGTGAAAGTTTAATAAGAAATCGAATTATTAAAACGTAAAATATCTGGAGTAAGTTATGAATCCATTATGGGTAAGCAAAACAGGACTTGAGGCGCAACAAAACCGGTTGTCATCGATCAGTAACAACCTGGCCAATGTGAATACCACTGGTTTTAAACGTGATCGTGCAGTTTTTGAGGACCTGATCTATCAGAATGTACGTCAGGCGGGTGCACAAACATCGCAGGAAACCGAGTTACCCTCTGGATTAATGCTGGGAACCGGTGTACGGACGGTCGCGACCCAGAAGATTCATACTCAGGGTAATATTTTACAAACCAAAAACAAACTGGATGTTGCTGTTCAGGGACGTGGTTTCTTTCAGGTTGAAAAACCCAATGGCACTGCTGGTTATACTCGGACCGGTAGTTTTCAAATCAATTCGGAGGGCGTCATTGTTACTGCCTCTGGCTATCCGATTCAGCCGACAATCACTGTACCATCAAATGCAGCCAGTATGACGATTGGCGCTAACGGTGCTGTCTCTATAACCACGCCCGGAATTGCAGAACCGCAGCAGATCGGCCAGATACAACTGGCAGACTTTATTAATCCCAGTGGTCTACAACCTGTTGGTGAAAACCTTTATATCGAAACAACAGCGAGTGGTACCCCAACGCTGGCAAACCCAGGCAACAACAATACGGGTACTTTGATTCAGGGTGCATTAGAAGGTTCAAACGTCAATGTGGTTGAAGAGCTGGTGAATATGATTGAGACCCATCGGGCTTATGAGATGAATTCAAAGGCCATTTCCACAGTCGATCAGATGCTTCAGTTTGTTAACAACCAGTTATAACAATGAATAGAAACAGTAT
>JASFLV010000098.1:0-9348 GCA_050117915.1 Thioalkalispiraceae bacterium
GAAATGCGCCGCATTGACAGCTTGATGAGTCCATACAAACCTGAAAGTGAGCTGGCCATTATCAATAGCATGGCGTTCAAACAACCTGTCAAAGTCGGTGCTGAACTATTCAAGCTGATTGAACGATCCATCGCCCTGTCAGAACTTTCAGGCGGTGCATTTGATATCACCTTTGCCAGCATTGGCTATCAATATGATTATCGCAAAGGTGATAAACCAACCGATCAACAAATCCAGGCCCAGCTGGATCGGATCAATTACCGGCACATTCTACTCGACAAAAAACAATCGACGGTGCGCTTTGCCAAACAGGGTGTCAAGATTGATCTTGGTGGCATTGCCAAGGGTTATGCCGTGGATAACGGCATCCGCATCCTCAGGGAGTGTGGCATCAAACGTGCTCTGGTCAGTGCGGGCGGTGATACCCGAATTATCGGTGATCGCAAAGGCCGTCCCTGGATGACCGGTATCCGTGACCCCCGAAATAAAGACAAGTCAGTCGTCGTAATTCCCTTATCAGACACGGCGCTATCAACTTCGGGCGATTATGAACGCTATTTCATCAAGGATGGCGTGCGCTACCACCATATACTCAGTCCCAAAACGGGTAAATCTGTCGATAAAACCAGAAGTGTCACGGTGATCGGCCCGGATGCCGTCACAACCGATGGTCTTTCGACTACGCTTTTTGTATTGGGGCCGGAGAAAGGGTTAGCATTAGCAGAAAGGCTTGAGGGCATTGATGCCGTTATCATCGATGCCACAGGGAGGATCCATTATAGTTCCGGGTTAATGCCACCCAGTGGCGGTAACAAGTAAAAATAATAAGCAGAAAGGCAGGACGCTAAGTCGAGCATTCCCTGGGACATCCCACCAGAAAGGTAATTGGGTATGGTGATTTTGTGACCGATTTATCAAACAGTCGACTCGGTACTATATTGTTGAGCTGATCCTCAATATTATTAAGGCTTCACAACCAATTGATATTAGACTAAAAATGTTCATCGCGGAGACTCAAAAATGAGTAAGTTAGTGCCTACTTTATTCAGCCCTTTATTCCTGGCGCTGGCCCTGCTTTTCCCCAACCATGCCATCACAGCAGAAGGAGACGCCCCCGCTGATCAGGGCACCGTAACAACACTTGATACCCAGATTCAGGACCTGAAAAAAGAGATCCTTGACCTCAACCGTGACCTGTTTCTGCTTGAAGAGGATTTGCTATTCCCGGCCAATACCCAGTTCAGTGTGTTTGTCTCGATGGATGTGGGAATAACTTTCGACCTGGATTCTGTCCAGTTGCGATTGAACGATAAAGTGGTAGGTAATCACCTTTATACTGAACGCGAGCTGCAGGCTTTAAAACGTGGCGGAGTACATCGTTTTTATACCGGTAACCTGACATCCGGTGAACATGAACTGGTGGCCTTTTTTATTGGCCAGGGCCCAAAGGGCCGCGATTATAAACGCGCCACAACGCTGAAAGTGACCAAAGGTACCGAACCACAGTTCATTGAATTAAAGATCAGTGATAAAGAATCCAAGCACCAGCCGGAGTTCAAGGTCAAGGTCTGGGAAGCAGAGTAATCGTCTAAACCGGACCTTATACGTTGAGCATGATTAAACGTCTTTTAATTAGCCTTTGCCTTTTCGCGACAGCGCTGTATTGGCCAAGCCACTCTAGCTTTGCCGAAGAAAATCAGGAAACCCTTGCTGCAACGGAAGTCTATGATCTACGTTATGGCGAAACGCTGTTTCACTTTTTCCAGCAAAAATATTTCTCGGCAATTACTGACCTGATGGTCGCAGAGGTACGCGATCCGATCCGAATCCAGGGAGAAGATCCACACCTACTGCTCGGGGGGTTGTACCTCGCCTATGGCATGCACAATCAGGCAAGCAACCTGTTTCAGGAGTTACTCTCAAGTGATGTCTTACCCTCCAGTCATGATAAGGCCTGGTATTACATTGCCAAACTACGCTATCAAAAAGGCTATACCCCGCAGGCTGAAATCGCCCTGACTAAAATTAAAGACACCTTGCCGGATAGTCGCGAGGCTGAACGGCTACATCTATTGGCTAATGTCTATATCAAACAAAAGAAATATCCCAAGGCCATCGAAGTCCTGAAAAACTTCAGTGGTGACCCAGAATGGGAAGCCTATGCCCTGTTCAATCTGGGGGTTGCCCTGGTCAAAGCCGGCCAACTGGAAGAAGGCACAGAACTATTAAGTGAAGTAGGCGATCTCGATCCCTTCAGCATCAGCCACGAACTCAATGCCCTGCGCGACAAGGCGAACCTTGCCCTGGGATTTGCCTACATGCGTGGTAATCGTCCCCAGGACGCCGCCAGTCATTTTCAGCGGATTCGTCTGACCGGCCCACTCTCAAACAAGGCCCTGCTGGGGCTGGGCTGGGCGTATACCAATCAGGAACAATTCAACCAGGCCCTGACGCCCTGGCTGGAATTGCAGACTCGTAAGGCCCTGGATACTACCGTCCAGGAATCACTCATCGCTATACCTTTTACTATTGAAAAACTCGGTAAGACACGCCTGGCCATGCAACATTACCAGACGGCGATTGAAGCCTATAAAAACGAAATCAACCGACTTGAAGATGTGATGCTGGCGGTTCAGCGCGGTGAATTGATCCAGGCCATGCGCCCCGCCAACCTGGATGATGAAACATCGCTACCATTGAACAGCTTCGGTTTACCTAAATCGATTACCGCGCCTTATCTGAACCAGATGATGGCCACCAATACCTTCCAGGAAGCCTACAAAAACTATCAGAGCCTGTTACATCTACAATACATATTAAAGGACTGGCAGGCTCAGCTACCCGCCTACGAATTAATGCTGACCGAACGCCGTAATGCTTATTATCAGAAACTACCTGAAGTCGCCAGTGATGAGCGTTTAAAGAGCATTGCCCAGATTCAACAGCAACGTGATGAACTGGCTGCAGAAGTAAAACGGATCAAAAATGAAAATGATGCTTTAGCCCTGGTCACTGAAGATGAAGAAGATCTTTTATTAGTTCTAAATAACGTAAAAAAGAGTATTGAGCGTCTATCGAAAAACGAAGATATGAGCGCGGAGACCGCCAAGTATAATTTGTTAAAAGGAATACTTAGCTTTCAGTTAGAAAGTGAATTCATTCCACGACTCTGGTCAGCACAAAATAACCTGAAAGAACTGGACCGGGCTTTAGAAAAATCCCGCAAAGCCAAACGCTCACTGGTTAAGGCTGCCAATAACGCCCCGAAATTTTTCGAAGGTTATGATCAAAAGATCACCTGGTCCAAGCAGCGTATTCGCAACTTACTGGCCAGGCTCGATGCTGCAATCAGACAACAGGAAAACTATATCCAAAAACTGGCCCAGGCCGGTTTGATTAAACGCCGTCAACAACTGGAGAACTATCACGTCCGTGCGCGATTTGGTATTGCTCGCCTGTATGACAGTTTGATCCTGCAAAAAGACAAACAAGGTGAACAACCAGAGCAGGGAGGGGAAAGTGCGCAATAAACACCTTCTTATCCTGATCACAGTACTCACTGTTGGCGCCTGTTCAAGTAACAGTAAACAGCTGGAGACGATTGCCAGTATCAAGGCGCGCGATATCAACCTGGAAGAGCCCGAAGGTGAAATTCCGATTGATGAGGACACGGCGAGAAAGTATTATCGTGAATTCCTCTCCATCACCACTGACTATCAGATGTATAGCCAGGCATTACGTCGCCTGGCCGACTTGCAATTAAAGATCGGTGAAAAACAACTGTCGGGTGAGAGCGAACAGGCGCTGGAGAAAGGTCAGCGTGACACGCAGGCCTCGATTCGATTGTATACAACATATCTTGAGTCACATCCAAACCATCCAAACAATGATCAAATCCTTTATCAGTTGGCCAAAGCATATGAATTGAATGGTCAACCCAAGAAGTCCCTGGAAGTCCTGGATCGAACCATGCATTTCTACCCTAACACCAGTTATCGTGATGAAGTGCAATTTCGCCGTGGAGAAATGCTGTTCCTGTTAAAGCGTTACAAAAGTGCTAAACAGGCCTATTCCGACATCATTCAGCATAATCAGGAATCATTATTCTATGAGAAGGCCATGTACAAATATGGCTGGACCCAGTTCAAGACCAATCGATACAAGGATGCTTTAGACAGTTTCTTTGCGATCATGGATCGTAAACAACAACAGGGCATGCTGAATATGGATGGGGTTGCCGACAACCTGGTCGGTACCGAAAGAGAACTAATCGTAGATACCTTGCGTGCGATTAGCCTGAGCTTTGCCTACTTACATGGCGAATACACGATTACCCAGTACTTTACCCAGAGCGGTAATCGTCCTTATGAACCGATCATTTACCTGAGCCTTGGTCGACTGCATATGGAAAAAGAACGGACCAAGGATGCAGCCGATACCTATATGACTTATGTGCAACGTTATCCTGCCTCACCGCTTGCTCCTGAATTTCATACTGAGGCAATCAATGCTTATCAAAAAGGTGGACTGACTAGCCTGGTGCTACCCGCCAAGGAAAAATTTGTCACCTTATATGGCGTCGGCTCTGCGTACTGGAACCAGCAAAATCCCGAGGCACACGAACGGATCAAACCTTTACTGTCCAAGCATATTACCGAGATTGCCAACCACTATCACGCTATCGCCCGCAAGAGCAAAAAATCGAAAGACTACCTGAAGGCAGCAGGCTGGTATGGAATCTATATCAAAAACTTCCCCACGGGTGTCAAATCGGCACAGATGAATTTTCTCAAGGCAGAAGCCTTGTATGATGGCCGTTACTATATTCAGGCCGCAGTCGAGTTCGAGAAATCCGCATACCAATATCCTCGACATGCCAAGAGTGCAGAGGCTGGCTATGCAGCTATTTTGAGTTATACCGCGATTGAAAAGGCACAGCCAAAATTGTTTAGCATGGCGAAGGATACACTTATCAACACGTCACCGGCTTATGCGGCGATCTTAAATGAAATTGCAGTCGGTGACAGCAAACCTAAACAGTTAGACTCGATTCGCGAAAAGTCGATCAGTATTTCATTACGTTTCATTGAGCAATTCCCGAATGATAAACGCATTATCTCGGTAATGGCGAAAACCTCCGACACATTGTTCAAGGCCAAAGATTATCTACGGGCTGCATCCGTTGCCGAAAAACTTACCAGGAAAAACATTCAGGATCCAAAGATTGCCCGTACCGCCTGGACCGTACTGGGACATTCACAATTCGAACTGGGCAATTATCAACAGGCCGAAGCGGCCTATCGGGAAAGCCTGCGGCGGACATCCAATAAAGATAAAAATTATCGCGGTATTTATGATCGCCTGGCAGCGAGCATCTACAAGCAAGGTGAACAGGCACGTGCACAGGGCAAATATGCTGAAGCCGTTGCAGCCTTCCTGCGCGTCAAGCAGGTCACCCCGGGTTCAAGCCTGCGCGCCAATGCTGATTACGACGCCGCGGCAACCCTGATTGAGTTAAAACAGTTTAAACGAGCCTCTCAGTTACTTGAGCAGTTCCGTCGTGATTTTCCAAAACACAAGCTAGTTAATACCATCCCTGAGAAGCTGGCGGTTATCTATAGTGAAACGGGACAACCAGGACGTGCTGCAAGAGAAATGGAACGCCTGGCAAAACTACAGGCTCCCAAGAATAAAAAATACAGTGCGGATTTGTTGTGGCAGGCAGGCACCTTCTATGAAAAGGCACGCATGTCAAAAGATGCAACACGAATCTATGCGCAATATATCCAATTACATCCCTACCCGCTTGAACGCTCAATGGAAGCGCGACACAAGCTCGCTGAGCAGGCTCGTTTACGTGGTGATAGCAAGACCTGGGGTAAATGGCTGCAGGATATTATTCGTGCCGATGCGCGCGGGGGAACACAACGTACAGCACGTACCCAGTTCCTGGCTGCCGATGCGACTTTAAAACTAGCAGAAGGCCATCACCGGGTTTATCAACGGGCACGCATTACCCGCCCTATCAAGCAAGGTATAAAACGTAAGAAAGAATTGATGCAGAACACGATAAAGGCCTATGAAACTGCGATTAAATACCGAGTTGCGGAAGTCACCACGGCGGCCACTTACCAAATTGGTGAACTTTATCGTGATTTTGCCAAGGCCCTGATGAATGCACCTGCACCAAAAGGTCTTGGCGGTGAAGCACTCGAGCAATACCGACTATTACTCGAGGACCAGGCCTTCCCGATCGAAGAAAAGTCGATTGGTATCCATGTTGCCAACGTGAAGCAGATTAAAGATGGTATTTATGACCAGTGGGTCAAGGACAGCCTGAAGCAATTAAGGAAATTATTACCGGCACGTTATGCAAAAGATGAAAAGGTTCAGAATTATGTGGAAGCCATACACTAATTTACTCCCGGCATTGCTATGCCTGTTCATAATAGGCTGCGCCAGTGGTCCTGAAAGCGAAAGCGAATCAGCAGCTGCGCCCAGCGTCAAGGTTGATGCGTCGACGCTGGCGGCTTATCGCCGGGCCGTGAGCAGCATGAAAAACGGGCAAGTTGGTAGCGCAATCAGCCAGTTCAGCGCGCTCAGCCAATCCCATCCTAATTTAGCCGGGCCCTTTATTAACCTGGGAATCCTTTATATCAGTAAAGGTGAGTATGAAAAGGCCGAAAAAAATCTACTCCAGGCGACGACCATCAAACCTGATGACGCTGTGGCACAAACTCATCTTGGCATTGCCTACCGCCATCTCGGTAAATTTGACCAGGCAAAAACGGCCTACGACGTAGCATTAAAAACCAATCCCCGGTATCCGTTCGCACATCTGAATGCCGGCATTTTGTATGATATATATCTGGATGATTTGTCACGGGCACTCAACCATTACAAACAATACCAGTCACTGATTAATGGTAAAGACGAACTCGTCGATAAATGGATTATCGACCTGGAACGTCGTATCCAGAACCGAGCAAGTTAAAGGTACAATGATGAAACACATACTGATTTTTATTAGCTGTTTATCTCTATCTGGCCCGTTGCTGGCTGAAGAAAGCCTGGAGATGGAAGGAACCCGCATTCGCGGCAACCAGGAATTACCCAAAGTCCTGTATATTGTCCCCTGGAAACGCTCGGAGATACCCGATCTGAGTCAGCCTCCCCTGGAAAGTCTGATTGACGAGGCCCTGGCGCCCGTGGATCGAGAGGTGTTTCAACGTAAAATTCGTTACTACGACTCTTTAAGCACACAAGAAGTAGGGAGTAATGAGAACTAGTTTGCAGTTCATCTGGGCCAATTCATGCGCTAATACCCGAATGCAGAGGAATAACATAGACTATCTTTTTCTAGATTGTCTGCGAAATCAGACACATGGATAATATTTACACATTACATTTTAAAAACAGACTGACAATACTCAGGAGGTCACATGTATAACGCTGTTGTCAGCTTTTTCCAGGCAGGAAATGATCCCTTAGGCATCGCCTTTATGATCATTATTGGTTGTGTACTCGCCATCGGCCTGGCAATCGCACTGGAACGCTATCTATACCTAACCGTTGCCAAGGGTACTAATCGACGCATGATGTCGAAGATGATGCCACTGCTGCAACGTGGCGATTACAAGCAGGCCTATAGTGTCGCAAGTAAATCCAATCATGCCGTGAGCCGTATGCTTTCCCAGGGTTTGGCTCGTTACAAATCAGCGAGTAACCGTGACGACATCGAAACCGCCATGGAAGAAAGCATGATGGAAACCATCCCACGCCTTGAAAAACGTACACACTATCTGGCTACCTTTGCCAACATTGCGACGTTACTCGGACTGCTTGGTACCATCATGGGTCTGATTAAGGCCTTTACCGCCGTCGCAGCAGTTGATCCCGCGTTAAAGGCCGAGATTCTCTCAACCAGTATCTCGGTGGCAATGAACACCACCGCCTTTGGTCTCATGGTCGCCATTCCATTGTTGCTCTTGCATACGGTATTGCAAACCAAGACGACCGAGATTGTCGATAGTCTTGAAATGGCGACGGTAAAGTTCGTTAACCTGATGATGCAACGCAAGAGTATCAAAGACGCCTCATGAGGATCCGTCGTAGCCGGGCACGGCATAAACAAGTTGTAGAACTCAACATCACTGCCTTTATGAATTTAATGGTGGTGCTGGTTCCGTTTTTGCTGATGACCGCGGTATTTACCCATATTTCTATCCTTGAATTAAACCTGCCTTCCCTGGGCGATGCCAAACAGGATAAGAAGAACAAACCGAGTTTCGAACTTCATGTGACCATTCGTGACAACGCAATTCTTCTCTCCGATAACCGCGGCGGGTTGATCAAAAGGATAGCCAAAGTAAAAAGCGGACATAATTACCAGAAGCTACGTTCAACCTTGAAACAGATAAAAGCACGTTTCCCAGATAAAACCAACGCGACCATTCTTTCTGAACAGGATACCAAGTATCGTGACCTGGTAGCGACAATGGATGCGGTACGGCAATACCCTGCACTGGTTGACGGCGAAATCGTATTGGCCGAACTTTTCCCCGATATCTCCATCGGTGATGCACCTGGCCGGGGACGTCGTTAGAGGATTGCTGAGATGAAAGAATCAAGTCGCGCCAGACGTATGCAACGTCACCATAAACGAAACAAATCTTCGGCTTCGTTAAATATGGTCTCATTGATGGACATCTTTACTATCCTGGTTTTCTTCCTGCTGGTTAGCTCAACTGATCAGGAAAGCCTGCCCAGTATGAAAGAGATTAAACTTCCTGAGGCGACAGCGGAGGCAAAGATCAAGACAAATATTGTTATCCTGGTCAGCAGCGACAAGATTATGATCCAGGGGCGTGACGTGGTTAAGGCCTCGACGGCGATTCGCAGAAACAGCGCGATCATACCCGAGTTGCGTATAGAACTGGAAAAAGAAGCGGCGAAAAAGCTCAAGCGCGTCAAAGATGAAAAAACTGTAAAAAAACGCGGTGTCACCATCATGGGTGATAAAGAGATTCCCTATGTGCTCCTGAAGAAGATCATGCTCACCTGTGCAAGTCATGATTTCACCAATATCTCATTAGCGGTTCTTACCAAGGAACCCCAGGAGAGCAGTTAATCATGGCATACAGTGGACTCTGGCAAGATACTCTTCCCTGGTCGGACACTGAACGTGACCGCAAGCTGTATGGTTACGTCATCATTGCCCTCGCTATCACCCTGTTTTTCTTCCTGGTGGTCAATTTATTAACGCTAATGGAAACCGAAGAGCAAAAGCTCGAAGAGGTCGCGCCGCACCTTGCCAAATTGATCATCGAAAAACGAGCTGAGCCTAAG
>JASFLV010000099.1:0-9289 GCA_050117915.1 Thioalkalispiraceae bacterium
AAACCTGCTTTTTATTATGAGCTGCAACCTGCGTTTGTGGTGAATTTTGAAGATCAAAGCCAGGCCGCTTATCTGCAGGTAGAAATGCAATTGATGACTTATGACAAGGCTGTCCATAAGCAAATCACCAAACATATGCCGGTGATTAGAAACAATATTCTATTGATCCTTAGCGCTCAGAAATATCAGCAGGTAAGAACCCGGCAAGGAAAAGAAGCACTCCAGTCTGAAATACTTAAAGCAGTTCGAGAGATAGCCGGGCCTGCGATGAAAGAGCAGTTACAGCAGGACGCTGAGACAGAGATTCAGGATCAGGATGTTCCCAACGTGGAACAAGTATATTTCACCAGCTTTATTATGCAGTAGAGAATTATGGCAACCAGCGATTTATTATCACAAGACGAAATTGATGCCTTACTTCATGGTGTAGATAGCGGCGACGTCAACACTGAAGACGATGAGCAGTTACATGATGGGGTGGCGAGAAACTTTGATTTTGCCAGCCAGGACAGGATCGTCCGTGGTCGGATGCCGACCCTGGAAATGATTAACGAACGCTTTGCGCGTTATTTCAGGATCAGTTTTTTCAATATGCTACGCCGCACCGCTGAGATTTCTGTTGGTGGTGTACAGATGATGAAGTTCTCGGAATATATGCATAGCCTGTTTGTTCCAACCAGTTTGAATATCGTCAAGATACATCCATTGCGCGGTAAGGCATTATGTGTGATCGATCCAAAACTGGTATTCATTACTGTTGATAATTACTTCGGTGGAACCGGCCGTCACGCAAAAATAGAGGGTCGAGAATTCTCGGCCACTGAGACGCGGGTGATTGAACTGATACTTGAGCAGGCGTTTAAAGACCTAACCGAGGCATGGAGTCCGGTAATGCCTGTTAATTTCGAATATGTGAATATGGAAGTCAATCCGCAGTTCGCGAATATTGTAAGCCCTACAGAAGTTGTTGTGTTGAGCAGTTTCCAGGTTGAGCTGGATGGTGGTGGTGGAACCTTTCATGTGGTTATGCCTTATTCAATGCTTGAACCAATCCGGGATATCCTTGATGCGGGGGTACAGAGTGATCGTTCTGAGAAAGATGATCGTTGGACAACCGCTTTACGCGAAGAAGTCAAAAGTGCTGAAGTCAATCTTAAATGTGAATTAACTGATGCGAAATTAACTTTGCGTGAGCTACTGACTATAAAGGAAGGTGACATTATTCCTATCGAATATCCGGAAAAGGTCACGGTAGTTGCAGAAGATGTGCCAGTACTGCGTGGCACATATGGAATCCACAAAGGCAGTAAGGCTGTGAAAGTTTTAGAAATGGTAGAACGACCAAAATTAAGTGGCGATAGTTACGCACTTGTTGCAGCAGGAGTAGATAAATGAGTGATACGGATGTAGACAATAAAGAGCAGGATGTGATGGACGACTGGGCCGATGCACTTGCCGAAGCTGGTTCAGGCGGTAGTGATAATGCACAACCCGCTGACCTGGAAAACCTGGAAGCTGAGAGCAAAGGCTCCTCCATCGATGAGGATGTCAACCTGGAAGTCATTCTGGATATCCCGGTAACCATCGCGATGGAGGTGGGTAGCACCAAAATCAATATCAGAAATCTGTTACAACTGAATCAGGGCTCGGTAATTGAATTAGACCGCATGGCGGGTGAACCACTTGATATCAAGGTTAATGGAACGTTGATTGCCCATGGTGAAGTCGTTGTTGTCAATGAAAAATTTGGTATACGTCTAACGGATGTAATTAGCCCAGCAGAACGTGTTAAGAAGTTAAAATAACAAGGTTGCCAGTAGCTATGCGCGCTTGCTTATTCTTACTCATCCAGTTCTGCGCATCTTCACTCTATGCGGCCTCGGATAAAGCTAAAAGTCCTTCTGTAGCCGACCCGGTTGGGATCGGAGATTTCCTGCAGGTGTTTCTCGGTTTAGCAGTTATTGTTATTGCCATCCTGGCAATGGCATGGGTTATCAAGAGAACTGGTTATGTCAATACTCGAGCCAGTGGACAACTTAAAGTCATAGGTGGTTTAACCCTGACACAAAGAGAACGTTTGCTGCTAGTCCAGGTAGGTAAAAAACAAATTTTGTTAGGGATCGCGCCAGGTCGAATCTCGACGCTGCATGAACTCGAAGAAAACATTGACCTGGGTGTTGAGCACAAACCACAAATGGAGAGTTTTGCACAAAAACTCCAATCTGTATTGCGTGGGAACAGGCCAGAATGATGAGTGTTAAAAAAGCATCAGTCTTGTCCCTGTTCAGTATCCTGCTTTTTATTATCCCTCTATCAGGGTTTGCGCAGGAAGGATTTCCGGCGCTTACAGTGACCAAGGAGGCTGGTAGCGAAACTTATTCCCTGAGTATCCAGGTTTTAATCCTGATGACGTTGCTGACATTGTTGCCAGCTGCCGTCATGATGATGACCTCATTTACACGTATTATCATCGTCCTGGCAATCCTGCGTCAGGCGATTGGCCTTGTACAAACACCGTCCTCCCAGACTTTGATTGGTCTTGCTCTCTTCTTGACTTTCTTCATCATGGCGCCAGTCATTGACAAGATTAATAATATTGCCCTGCAGCCATATATGGCGGAAAAAATAGATCTGGAAACAGCAGTGAAGAAGGCGGGCGAACCTTTACGTGCTTTTATGTTGGGTCAGACGCGTAACACTGATTTATCCATGTTTGCCGATATTGCCGGAATTGAAAATCCAAAGGATGTCAGTGGCATCCCTTTTCGTGTTCTGGTCCCGGCGTTTGTGACCAGCGAATTGAAGACGGCATTCCAAATCGGTTTTCTATTGTTTATCCCGTTCCTGATTATTGATCTGGTTGTTGCCAGTGTTTTGATGTCAATGGGTATGATGATGTTGTCGCCGATGATTATATCTTTGCCATTTAAGATCATGTTATTTGTTTTGGTCGATGGCTGGAACATTATTATGGGTACGCTTGCCTCGAGTTTCTTTACATAGCTGGGTAGGACTGCAAAGAACATGACGCCAGAAACCATTATTAATATTTTCCAGAATACACTTGAGGTAATCCTTATCATCCTCCTGGTTGTCCTGATCCCTGCGCTGGTGGTTGGCCTGTTTGTCAGCATGATCCAGGCGGCCACACAGATCAATGAAATGACCCTGAGTTTTATTCCAAAACTCATTATTACGGTATTGACCCTGATGATTGCCGGTCCATGGTTGCTAAATTTGGTTATCGAATATACACGAGGATTGATTCACAACATTCCATTCTTGATAGGGTAGGTGGTTTTTAACATGGTATTAACAAGCAGTGAAATCGCAGCCTATGTTGGTACTTTATTGTGGCCATTCTTCCGTGTGACTGGCATGGTGATGACGGCACCGGTGTTTGCTGCAAGGACTGTGCCTGTCCGTATCCGGCTTGGCCTAAGTGTGGCGATCACTGCGATGATATTACCCATCCTGCCAGCTGTACCAACAGTTGAATTATTCAGCCCGACCTCATTTTTCCTCATCGCGCAACAACTTCTGATTGGTGTGTTAATGGGGTTCACCTTGCAGTTAGTCCTGGCTGCGATTGTTACCGGTGGTCAGGTTGTGGCGATGCAAATGGGTCTGGGTTTTGCGGCGATGGTTGATCCACAAAACGGTGCACAGACACCCGTCCTTAGTCAGTTCTACGTGATCATGGTGGTTTTGATCTATCTGGCAATGAATGGTCACCTGGTTTTAATCGAAGTATTGGTCGACAGCTTCAAAACCATGCCAGTGGCAATGAACGGTTTAGTGCCTGAAGATTTCAATAAAGTTGTTCATTGGGCCGCGATACTATTTTCCGGTGCGGTAGCCATGGCAATACCGGCAATCGCCTCATTGTTAATCGTCAATTTTACTTTTGGCATCATGACCCGTGCTGCGCCACAAATGAATATCTTTGCAATCGGATTTCCACTGACTATGTTACTCGGCTTCGGTGTTGTCTTTGCAACCCTGCCCAGCATTGTGCCTCAGTCTTCTAATCTGTTTACAAGTGCTTACCGCTTGTTAAAAGCAATCATTGGGGGTGTCTGAACATGGCTGAAGACAGCGGTCAGGAACGCACCCAGGAGGCGACCCCACGGCGCAGACAGCAGGCACGTGAACGAGGTCAGGTTGCTCAGTCGCGTGAGCTCAACACCATGTTGATGTTACTCAGCGCTGGACTGGCTGCGGCAATGGTGGGTCCTTTTACAGTTAGAAGTATTCTTGAAATTACGCACAAGTACTTCTCCGTTGATCGCCAGGCCATATTTAATACCACTGCATTGCCCGAGCATTTTATGAATGCGGTAGTCGATGCGCTGTTTGCAGTCACACCTTTCTTTATTATTTTGACAATTGCTGCCCTGGCCGGTCCAATCCTGATGGGTGGATTTAATTTCAGCGGCAAAGCCATTGCCTTTAAATTCGAGAAGCTGGATCCGATTAAAGGGATGAAACGAATTTTTGCCTGGCGTGGATTGATCGAACTTCTCAAGGCGCTGTTCAAGTTTTTATTTATCGGTACGGTAGCGATCATCTTTCTCTATGGAAAATCTGATACTTATCTGGGGCTTGGTTATGAAACCCTGGACTCAGCCATCGCCCACACTAGCAATCTATTGATCTGGGGCTTTGTTACGATCTCGGCAACCATGGTGATTATTGCAATAGCGGATGTACCCTTTCAGTTATGGGATCATAGTCAGCAGTTGAAAATGACCCACCAGGAAGTCAAGGATGACACCAAAGATACAGAAGGTGATCCGGAACTACGTGGACGTATTCGTAGACAACAACGTGAAGTCGCACAACGACGGATGATGGCGGAAGTTCCAAAAGCAGATGTCGTGATCACTAACCCGGAGCATTACTCAGTCGCTCTGAAATATGATCAGGCAAGTATGAATGCGCCTGTCGTAGTTGCGAAGGGCGTCGATGTGATTGCCATGCAAATCAGGAAGATTGCTAACGAACACAATGTCATGCTTGTAGAAGCACCTCCATTAGCACGTGCTTTACATCATACAACTGAACTAAATGAAGAAGTTCCGGCGGGACTCTATCTAGCGGTCGCCAAAGTCCTGGCCTATGTCTTCCAGTTAAAACAAACCCCGTATGGTAGCAATCAGCAGTCAGCGAAGCTGAATGATCTGCCGATCCCGGATGATATGAAATACGACGACTAACAGAAGTTGACTAGATAATGGCAGAACAAGCAGCAATATTAAGTTCAATCAGAAATGCAAGCCGCTCAGGGCTGGGTGCGCCAATCCTGATGATGATGATGATGGCGATGATCATCATCCCGATGAAACCTTTTGCGCTGGATATTATGTTTACCTTCAACATATCCCTGGCGCTGATTATTCTGTTAGTGACGGTCTATACCAAGCGGCCGCTTGATTTTGCCCTGTTCCCCACCATTCTATTGGTTAGTACATTACTGCGGCTTGCCCTGAACGTGGCTTCAACTCGTGTTGTCTTGCTGGAAGGACACACAGGCTCAGATGCGGCGGGACAAGTAATCAAAGCCTTTGGTCAATTTGTTGTCGGTGGTAACTATGCAGTCGGCCTGGTTGTATTTTTAATCCTGGTCATCATCAACTTTGTAGTTATTACCAAAGGTGCAACGCGCATCTCGGAAGTCAGTGCCCGCTTTACTCTGGATGCCATGCCCGGCAAACAAATGGCCATCGATGCGGATCTCAATGCCGGTCTCATCGATCAGGATGAGGCGCGTCGGCGTCGTGAAGATATCAGTGCCGAAGCAGAGTTTTACGGATCAATGGATGGTGCCAGTAAGTTTGTCCGTGGTGATGCAGTTGCCGGTATTCTCATCCTGTTGATCAATATCATTGGTGGACTGGCTATTGGTATTGCTCAACATGATCTGACCTTTTCGCAGGCCGCCAAATATTACACCTTACTGACAATTGGTGATGGTCTGGTTGCACAAATACCCGGCCTGCTGCTCTCAACCGCCGCCGGTATCATCATTACCCGCGTATCCAGCTCGCAGGACATGGGTGAACAGGTATTACATCAGTTATTCAAGAATCCCCGTTCGTTAGGAGTAACAGCCGGAATCCTGGCTGTCATGGGGCTGATCCCTGGGATGCCAAATCTGATATTTCTGATTATCGCCGCGGCTTGTGGACTGGGGGCTTACTGGATTGGCCAACACAATAAACGACTGGCACAGGAAGTGGCGGTTCCCGAGCAGGAGGCACCTGCTCCCGAGACCACGGAGCTGAGCTGGGATGATGTACAACCGCTGGATGCAGTTGGCCTGGAGGTCGGTTACCGATTAATTCCGATGGTCGACAAGCAACAGGGTGGCCAGTTAATGCCACGTATTCGGGGTGTGCGTAAAAAGCTCTCTCAGGAACTGGGTTTCCTGATCCCGCCAGTCCATATTCGTGACAATCTGGATTTATCCCCAAGTTCATATCGAATCACTTTGATGGGTGTGACGGTTGGCGAAGCGGAAGTCTATGCAGAACGTGACATGGCGATTAATCCTGGTCAGGTTTTTGGTGTGGTGCAGGGGATTGAAACCAGGGACCCCGCCTTTGGTCTGGAAGCCGTCTGGATTGAACCGGCCCAACGCGATCAGGCACAAACATTTGGTTATACGGTGGTTGATGCCAACACGGTGATTGCGACTCACCTGAGTCAATTGGTCAAAACCCATGGTCACGAGTTGCTGGGCCATGAAGAGGTTCAGCATATTCTGGATATGCTTTCCAAGTCGGCACCTAAACTGGTGGAAAATCTCACGCCTGAAACCCTACCGCTGAGTACGATAGTGAAAGTCCTGCAGAACCTGCTGGAGGAAGGGGTTGCTATCCGGGATATCCGGACGATTGCCGAAACCTTGGCGGAGCACGGGGCCAGGAGTCAAGAGCCCGACGTTCTGACGGCGGCAGTCAGGGTAGCCCTGGGTCGATCAATTACCCAGCAAATCAATGGGATGGCGACAGAGCTGCCGGTTATTACCCTGGATCCGGCATTGGAACAGTTGTTGCATCAGTCCATGCAGACGACAGAAGGCGGAGCGGCAAGTATAGAGCCAGGTCTGGCCGAGCGGATTCACAGCTCACTGCAGGAAGCAACCCAGGCCCAGGAACAAAATGGTTTGCCGGCAATATTACTGGTATCCGCTTTGTTACGGCCGATGTTGGCGAGGTTTGTGAGACATACGATTCCTGGATTACATGTTTTGTCTTACAACGAGATTCCCAACGACAAGCAAATAAAGATTATGGCAACGGTAGGCCAGAATTCGCAGGCAGGACAAGTACAGCAATCTTGAACTTGAACGAAGGTAGAAGATGAAAATTAAAAGGTTTACAGGTTCCGATATGCGTCAGGCGATTAAACATGTTCGCGATGCGTTGGGTGAAGATGCGGTTATCCTTTCCAATCAGACGACAGCAGATGGCGTTGAAGTAGTAGCGGCGATTGATTATGACGAGAGTCTGTTTACCCCCAGTCACCCAGGCTCGGCCAGTAACTCGTTGCAGAAAGATGAAAAAGAATTACAACGTGATGCGATCTGGGATGATGTTCGATATGGCCGCGGTATTCAGTCATCTGGCCCTGTTGCTAAACAAAAGACGGTAGCTACCGAACAAATTGCAAATCCTGCACAACAGGAATCATTTAAGTTACATGATGATGAGTCATTTAAAGAAATGCAGGCCGAGCTCAAGTCGCTACGAGGCCTGCTGGTAAACCAACTTTCCGGCTTGGCATGGGAAAATGAAACACGCTATCACCCAATTCGCGCCAGAATCTTACAGCGCCTGATTGCATTGGGATTAAGTCCCGCGTTCTCCAGAAACATCACCGAGCAGTTACAGGAAAGTGACGATGTAGAACATAACTGGCGGATGGCACTGGGGATTCTTGCTCACCAATTACCAGTACTCGACGATAGTATTTTAAATGGACGAAAAAACATTGTTGCTATAGTTGGGGCGACTGGCGTTGGTAAGACTACGACGGTTGCCAAACTGGCTGCTCGTTATTTACTGCGACATGGCAAGGGTCGCGTCGGTTTAATCACTACGGATAATTACCGGGTTGCCGCCCATGAACAGTTGAGAAGTTATGCGCGCATAATGGGAGCCCCGATGCGCGTTGCCAGTGATGTAGAGACATTACAAGATGCGCTGGCTGCCTTTCATGATAAGGAACTGGTATTGATTGATACGGCGGGTATGAGTCAGCGGGATATGCGGTTAAATGAGCAGTTCAATCTTCTAAAAGAAACCGGTCATGATATTAAAGTTTTCCTGGCAATTGCGGCTAATAATCAGCGCGGTGTGATGACGGATGTAGAGCGAGCCTTTAAAGCGGTACCTTTAACTGGTTGTATTCTGACAAAAGTTGATGAGACAACCAGTTTGGGTGGTGGTTTATCGATCGCCGCGGAGCACAATTTACCAATAGCTTACATTAGCGATGGGCAACAGGTCCCAGAAGACCTTCAGCCGGCACGCGCCCATGCATTGGTAAGTCGTGCGGTAGCTATCATGCAGGATGTCGGTATCGGTGCCAAGGATGATCCGGTTTCGCAGATGATTGGTGGTATGGTGGCGCACGCTCATGGTTGATGCGGTGTCAATTGATCAAGCAGCAGGACTACGTCGTATGGCAAATCCAAAACCGGTACGAGTACTGGCAGTCACCGGAGGTAAAGGTGGGGTTGGTAAGACTAACGTTGCCGTTAATCTCGGTGTGGCTCTGGCACAAAATGGCAGCAAGGTACTTATTCTTGATGCCGATCTTGGCCTGGCCAACATTGATATCATGCTTGGACTGCACCCCACAGCGAATTTGCATCATGTGATTAGCGGTGAAAGGACCCTTGAAGAAATCATGGTTGAAGGTCCAGAAGGAATTAAAATCATTCCTGCTGCTTCGGGAATTAAAGATATGGCGGAACTTTCCGCTGAATCTCATGCTGGACTGATTCAGGCCTTCAGTGAATTGACCCAGGAAGTGGATACCCTGATTGTGGATACCGCTGCCGGGATTTCTGATTCGGTCACCAGTTTTACACGTGCAGCACAGGAAGTGGTTGTTGTGGTCTGCGACGAGCCGGCATCGATTACCGATGCCTATGCAATTATCAAGTTATTGAGCCGGGAGCATGGTATTTTCCGCTTCCGGGTCCTGGCCAACATGGCCAATGGGGCGCAACATGGTAGAGAAATTTACAATAAAATTCTTAAAGTTACCGATCGTT
>JASFLV010000100.1:0-9267 GCA_050117915.1 Thioalkalispiraceae bacterium
TTACTACGGCAAATTGTTATTTTCGCCAGTTACCGCAACCATATTGGTTGTCTTTGTGCGTAGCATGGCAGGCAAAATAGGAGGTGCTGCTTGTGTTTTCGGATACTAGTACATCGAAATGAACAAGTGCACCAGCAATAGTGCATATATAGGAGGCATAGATATCCTGTTCATGCCGGCCTAATTCATACAACGGGCTATATGACTGCTGTGTTTATCGTATTAACATAGGTATTATTAAAATTTAAAGCCATAGTAACAATTATCATAAATATCAGGATACACATTAATAACGTGTGTCTGGGTAATAACTTATCTACTTATTTAAACCAAAAAACCATGCCATAACGGCAGAGTGATAATACTCAGGGCCGTGGTGACCGTCACGGCCGCGGCGTAAAGCGTTGAATCCAGATTAAAACGATCACAAATGACGATACCGATTACCATGCTGGGCATGGCGGCTTCCATCACTACCGCGGCGCGAAGCTCGCCTGTTACACCTATCAGGCCAGCGGTTACATACACGATTGCAGGAATCAGAATCAGACTGAACACCACCACGGGAATCAGCGCGGGTAAGGTCCGCCAACGCTCCGTGCTCCAGGTTAAACTCAGGCCAATAGAAAATAACATTAACGGCACTACGCCGCGTTCAAGCAAGGACAGGAAACCTTTTATTAAATCAGGCATGGGCACGTCACTTAGGTTAAAGGTCAGCGCGACAATCGCTGCCCATAATGCCGGAATCTTTACCAGGTCCTTATACCAGATCATTTGTTGCTGGCCGGTGTTACCAAAACGGGAGGCGAGCAGGATGCCAACAGTAAAAAGCAGGGGAGTGCAGGCAAACAGGTCATACTGGATGGCGACACTGCGACTCCACAAGATGTTTTCAGGTCCAAAGGTAGCTTCAAGCACTGGTAAACCAAGATAGGTGGCATTGGGGAAGGCGATGGCCAGAATAATCGCACCGGTCTCAGCCCTGCGATTTTGGCACATTCTGCAGGATAAAAGCCCGAGCGCAATACCCAGCAAGACACCCAGCGCAGCAAGCCCGGCAATCTGAAAACTGCTCGTGCCGATATCTACACGCCATAATACCGACAATACCAGGGCGGGAAGTAATAAATAGTATACGAGCGTGGTGAGAACCTTCCGTGTTTCAGCGGGTTCAAGTCCGGCCGGTTTGAGTTTGCGCCAGATCACACCGCAAATTATCAACCCCGCCATTTGGATAATGACATCAAGCATGGGGATCGCTATTCAAGAAAGACATTAAGCATGTTAGATATAAATAGTGGCTGACTGCAAGTTCGGCGGGAAGCCGTGGTCATAATTCGCAATTAGCATACTCCTGCCTTTAATTCCCGACCTCTTTCATTCTTTAAATTTACTTGAAGCGGTTCCGTGCTGTCCCTATATTGGAGAGACCCAACCCAATGAGAATTGATCATGCACAGCTTTGACACATCCTTCGAAACCTTTACCGCTGATGTCCTCGATGCCTCCCATGAAGTCCCCGTGCTGGTGGATTTCTGGGCCAGTTGGTGTGGACCCTGCAAGCAATTGATGCCGATACTGACCAAACTGGCGGATGAATACGGGGGAGCCTTTAAACTGGCTAAGGTCAACCTCGATGAGCAACAGCAGTTGGCGCAACAATTCAGTGTGCGCAGTGTCCCGACCGTGAAAGTCGTGAAGAACGGCCAGGTGGTAGACGAATTCCTTGGCGCCCAGCCGGAATCGCAAATTCGTGACCTACTCAACAAGTACATCGTGCGTGAGTCAGACAAACTCATGGCCGCCGCACTGGAGCGTTACAACGATGGTGATGCCACTGCTAAACAGGACATGATTCAAATCGTCAACAGCGACCCGCATAACAACAATTTGCGCCTGCTGTATGTGGATGTGCTGATGCGGGAAAAACAGTATGACGACGCGTATACCATTCTACAGTCGCTGCCAGCGGATGTTCGCGACCAACCGGAAGTCGCCGGTCTATTAGGTCGCCTCGAATTTCTCACTACGGCCACCGGTTCCGACGATGAAGCCAGCCTGCTTGCCGAGATCGAAAACAACCCCACCAACTGCGAGGCACGCTATCAACTGTCCTCGTATTACATCACCCAGGCACGCTACGAACAGGCGCTGGATCAATTACTGGAGATCATGAAGCGCGATCGCGCCTACGGTGATGACGCCGGCCGCAAAGGCATCCTCAAGGTGTTCGATATGCTGGGTGGCAAAGGGGAGCTGGTAAGCCGTTATCGGCAGAAAATGGCGTCGTTGCTTTATTAATATTGTTGTCCACTGTTTTTGCTTGTTATTTCAGCAGTCTGAAGCCAGCACCCTCCACGAGAGCTCGCCTGTAGGCCGGGAATTGGAATAGTCGCCCGGTGCCCTAAAGCGGGACAAATTTTAACCGATAGTTTATAGGGACATACGGCTATTTTGATAAGCGTTATTTTGTTGAGCTGCGCTATTTAACCGGCGGGGAGGGCCTGCTATAGCTGTAAACCTGAAATTATTGCGGTTATTTAGATATCATTCATTGAAGATAAAAAATGATAATAAGTTAAAACTATGCGAAATCTCTTATTTTTAAGTTTTCCATCAACTATCAAGCATAAACTCTGGTTTGGAGCGGCTTTACTGAGCATTGTTCTGATCGGTGCGAGCCTGATCAGCCTCGACAATCAACGTCATGTCTCCAGTGAGGTAACGCTTCTCATAAAACAACACCAGCCAGTGATCAGGCTAAGCCAGCAGATCAAGGGCTCTCTAAAAGATGCCACGACGGCCATGGGTTTCTATATTTTAACCGGGAATACACATTACAGGAATCAATACCAGAGATTGATAGGTAAGCAGCATGAATACTTCAATGAACTGGGGAATTACGAAGTCATTAGTGAAGATGAACAAAGCAGTGTCATGATCGCTGACATTCGCACGGATTTAATGGCACTTAAGGAAATGGAGCCCCAAATTATTGATATTGCATCCAACGAGTACAAACGGCGGCCAATAATGCAATACGCCAATGATCATATCTACCCACATCATAATTATATATTGAATCGTCTAATGTTGTTCCACGAAGACTTTACCTCGGAATCTCCGCAGCATTTTGATCTCTATCGGTCGGTAGCAGAATTAAAGGAACACTGGCTGAGTGTTGCCAAAGGTTACCGCCTGTTTGTCACTTTACGCAGGAAGTCTTCCGTCGATGAAATTCGTATACATATGGCGTTGTTTGAAGAAAAACTCACTCAATTACTAACACAGCAAGATCGCATGAGCCTGGTACAGCTTGATGCGATAGAGACGATCTCTAAAAGATTCCCGAAAATTAAGGATAACACCGATAAACTTATTGAGTTAAGTACAACCAACGCCTGGCGAATGGATAGTTTCATCATTAGTGAGAAGCTAGGTCCACTTGTGGACCATATTACAAATGATATAAATACTCTTATTAGAATTCATAATTCAAAGATTAATGCTTTGTCAGACGATATTGTACATGACCTGGAACTGGGTACAGCCAGAATGAGCGTGATGACGATTATTGGATTCGTGTTTATAGTTGTCGGAGTTTTAATGCTGTTTAGCAGTATCATCAAACCTCTTAATCGCCTGGTGTTTGCGATGCAAAAGATTGAGGAGCAAGGAGATTTAACACAACAACTGGAGTGTAAAGACAAACTCAATGAGTTTTCACAGGTAGCATGTGCATTTAATGCTTTTGTATACAAAATACGAAGTATGGTCGAGTTGGTTATCTCCTCTTCACGCAATCTTACCTCGGAATCGAGAAAACTCTCCGGTCTTGCCCAGGATAGCCATCAGTCTGTTAGGGAGCAAAAACAACAAGTCACGGTTTGTCTGGATGAGCTAGAGCATATCACTGGTGCTGTAGAGTCTATTGCCAGTCATAGTCAGGACACACTTGAGACCGCCAAACAGGCGAGTATCCAGGCTGAACAAGGTCAGCAGGTAGTGGACAATGTGATTGCTAAAATACGTAGTTTAGCAAAACAGGTGGAAGAAGCATTTGTCACCGTAGATACAGTTAACGAAATGGCTTTGCAGATTGATGATGTCGTGAAAATGATCACTCAGATCACAGAGCAAACTAATTTATTGGCTCTAAATGCTGCAATCGAAGCGGCGCGAGCAGGTGAACATGGCCGTGGATTTGCGGTTGTTGCTGATGAAGTGCGTGGATTGTCATTGCAGGTGAAAGAACAGACGGAGGCAATTGATGAACAGATCAGGAATCTGCAGTCTGGGGTTGTGTCACTAGTAAATACAATGCGTTGTGGACAGGAAACATCACAGGAATCCGTAGCGATGGTGCAGCAGGCAGGTGAGAGCCTTTGTGACATCACGACATCGATGGATCAAATTATCACTATGAATACACAGATCGTGAGCCAGGTGGAAAGTCACCAATCGATGGTGGGACAACTGGGGAATAACATGCAAATGATTAACCAGAGGGCAAATCAGACTTCGGAAATATCAAACCAGTCAGCCAATATGGCAAATGAGTTCACTTTTCTGGCAACCCAATTGGAGCAATTAGTCGAGCAATTTGTTAATAATAATCAAGAACAACAGCAACAAGCGGTAAAGAATACAAAAATGGAACAGGATGAAGGCGACATCGAACTCTTTTGATCTTGACAAGAAAAGAAGAAAAGGGGTCAGAGCAATAACCCAGACCCCATACCATCTAACGTTAAGATTTATTCCTCTCTTATCTGCGGTGCTGCATAGGCAATGGTCTGGCGCTTGATGAGATTATCATTAATAACAAAAGTATCCGTACCAAAAGGATATTCATGTTTACGTGAAACAGCATGCCAGGTAATAAAGAGTAAATTACCACGTGTATGCATATCATCAAGCTCGATACCTGGCGAATCTCCGGCAGCCATATTACCAAACTCATCAAACAATGCTTGATATACCGAACGTATCTTGTCCTTTCCTTCGAAGATACCCTCGGGTGTAATTACAATCGCATCATCGGCAAAATCAGAGATGACTCCGTCAATGTCAGCACGCTGAAATGAGGCAACGTGCCGGTTAAAGGTATCCAGACTTAGCTGTTCCTGAACCTGCTTGGCTTCTGAATGGGCTGGGTGCGATGCCTGTGTTGTCATAATTCCTCCTTGTCTCTATGGTTACTGAGGTGTGGTTGGGTTACCAGATTTGGAGGGTAAACATTGCTTGTGTCGCTGCATAGTCCAGAATCTGGACTTCCATTAGCTGGCTTATCAGCCTACAGTTGGGGCATGTATCGTTATGGTCAGTTTTGTCCGATTGCCATTGCCAGCGAGATCCTTGCCGAACGCTGGACCCCGTTGATCCTGCGCGAGTTGATGATGGGCAAGTCTCAGTTTAATGAGCTGAAACGTGGTCTGCCGCTGATCTCTCGTACTTTACTGACGCAGCGATTAAGGGAACTGGAGGAGGTGGGTCTGGTGATGCGGTTAGCCAAGACCAGTGGCAGGGGATACCTATACCAATTGACCGCTGCCGGAAAAGGTGTGCAGCCGATCATTATGCAACTGGGCGAATGGGGGCGGGAATGGATCTATCCTGAAGTGATGAAACGGGATCTGGATCCGGGTTTGTTAATGTGGGATATCCATCAACGGCTCGACACAGATGCCTTGCCTGATGTCAAAACCGTGTTGCAGTTTGACTTGCGTAATTTCCCACAGTCACTACCCCGTACGAGTCAGTCGATGAAGCGTTGGTGGATGATCTTGGAGAAACCCGATGTGCAGCTGTGCCTGACAGATCCGGGCCTGGAAGTAGACATGGTGATTAGCGCTGATCTCTATGCCCTGACGCGAGTATGGATGGGTGAAGTAAAATTTCAACACGCCGTACGTGATGGTAAGATTACCCTCCAGGGGCCTGCGGCATTAAAAACCGGATTTCCACGTTGGATAAGATTCAGTGTTTTTGCGCGAGATAAATAATGAATGGACTGTCAGGCTGGTGACATCAGTTTTGGCACAATCTGGATTGATACGCTATTGATTCGTAAATAGTCAGAAGTTACCGTATTCTAAATGGGTCCGTACGGCATCTTCCTGCTCCATCTCTTCCAGATGACTGGTCATTTCTATCAACAAATGATCCAGTTCCGGTAGAATGATGTTTTCTAATGCGCGGGCACGGCGCTCGGTCTTGCGGTACTCAGCTAACAGGCGATGGATGCTGGTGGAGACACCGGCCAGTATGGCATTGAGTTTGATTAACTCCAGCCATAGCTCGCGACATTGCTGAGCTTCAGGCGTGGGGTAACAGGGCTGATTACGAACGGTGTCTTCCTGCTGCTGGATAGCCAGCCTGGTTGTCATCAGATAGACACCCATAAAATTATGTTGCTGTTTATCTAGCTGCCACTGGTCAATGGCGGGTGCAGGATAGACGCTTAATCCTTGCAGTCCATGACATGAAATGGCCGAACCTAAAGCGCGAGTGGCTTGTTGTTGTAAGCTGTCTTGTTGCTGTCTGAGTGACTCATAGCGTTTGAGTTGGGCGAGTAATTCGGCGGCCAGCAACAAACGCTTTTCATCTAGAAAGTCATAGGCCTCTTGCACGACGCTTTGTTCTTCCTGTAGTGCCAACAGTGCAGAGCGCGTTGGTTGTTGTTCGCTGCCAAGCATAATTAATCTGCTTCCACTTTAATGTAACGACGGACCTGGGCATCGCTTAGACGTAACAACTCTGACTCCGGTAGCTTACGTAGTAACTGCCAACCCAGGTCCATGCTTTGTTCCAAAGTTCGCGCGGTTTCCTGATGTACCAGTTGTTGTTCGAATTGATCGCCAAAGTCCAGGAATTGCCGGTCGATCGGTGACAAGCCCTCCGGACCGACTACACTGGCTAATACCCGTACATGCACCGCTCGCGCATAGGCGGCATAGAGTTGATTGGCCAGGGCAGGGTGATCGGGATCAGTAAAACCTTCACCCACACCGTCTTTCATTAGACGCGATAGTGACGGTAGTACTTTAACCGGAGGATAAATATCACGTCGGTTTAATTCTCGATCCAGTACAATCTGACCTTCGGTAATATAACCTGTTAGGTCGGGAATTGGATTGGTAATGTCATCGGAAGGCATGGTCAGGATCGGTAACTGAGTCAGGGAGCCAGCAACACCATCGATACAGCCAGCGCGCTCATACAATGTCGCTAAATCGGAATACATATAACCGGGAAATCCCTTGCGACTGGGCACTTCACCATGACTGGCAGAGACTTCGCGTAATGCCTCACAATAATTGGTCATATCGGTCAGGATCACCAGTACATGTTTACCTTCGACGAAGGCAAGATATTCTGCCGCAGTCAAGGCAAAGCGCGGTGTCAACAAGCGTTGTGTACTGGAGTCCGAGGCCAGGTTAAGAAACAATACGGTGTGGGCCAGGGCACCACTGTCTTCCATAGCACGGCGAAAGTTTTCTGCACTATCGTACGATACGCCGATAGCTGCAAACACGATGGCAAATTCACCTGCCGCCTCTTTTCGGAGATGTGCCTGGCGTGCAATATGTATTGCGATGCGATCATGGGGTAAACCAGCGCCGGAAAAAATAGGCAGCTTTTGTCCTCGCACCAGGCTGTTCATCAAATCTACGGTGCTAATCCCGGTTTCGATAAAATCACGGGGCATGGTACGTGCCGCCGGATTGATTGCCAGCCCATCGATACGGAAACGACGCACTTCGGAAATAGGTGGGCCATCATCAATGACTTTGCCGACTCCATTATATACCCGTCCCAAAATATCAGGACCCACGGTGAAATGTAGCGGCTCACCGAGAAAACGCACCCGGGTGTCGGATATGGACAAACCTTGTGTGGATTCCAGCACTTCGATAGTCACATATTCGTCGTCCAGTGCAGCAATCCGTCCAGGCCGGGGCCGTCCCTCTTGATCAATAACCTCCACGGCCTCGTTTAAGCCGACATTGAGACTACGACGCAGGAACAATAACGGTCCTTCAATACGAGTGATATTACCGCTGGTGTAAACGTCAGCCTTCATGTTCCGTGGTCTCCGTGGTTAACATAGTGAATGCCGAGTCCAACTGGGTACGTAATTGTTCATACTCGCTAAGTTGATCTTCGCCTATATCCTCACCCATACGACGTAAACGACGCAGTACAGGTAAATCACGTATACGTTCTACCTCGATACCATTATTCACTGCCTGTTCTGATAGCTGAATGAAGCGAGTGATTAGTTGCATCATGACAGTTTGTCGGGCGGGGGAACAATAACGATCTGTTTCCGAGAAAGCCGACTGGCGCAGAAATCCATCGTTAATGAGCTCGGCAGATAACAAGATATGTTGTTGGCGCGGTGGTAAGGCATCTTGCCCGACAATACGTGCCATGCGTTCCAATCGTGTTTGTTGTTCCAACAGGGTCAGAAATAGGCGGCGCTGCTCAGACCATTCGCTATGGCCTTGCTGGATCCAGAAGGATGTCATGCCATCGACTTCTTCCGAATAAGACAGTAATGGATGAATCGCCGGATAAAAGCGAGCCTGAGCACGCGTCGCATCCAGTGCCCAGAAACAACGGACATAGCGTTTGGTGTGTGTCGTCACCGGTTCGGAAAAATCTGCCGAAGGTGGACTTACCGCACCGATGATGCTTAATGATCCTTCTTCACCACTTAGCGTATGTACTTTTGCCGCTCGCTCATAGAAGTCGGCCTGACGACTGCTCAAGTAGGCCGGATATCCCGCTTCACTGGGTAACTCTCCTAAGCGACCTGAGACTTCGCGTAATGCCTCGGCCCAGCGACTGGTGGAATCGGCCATCAACGCGACCCGCAATCCTTGATCACGAAAGTACTCACCCACGGTAACAGCGGTATAGATACTCGCTTCACGTGCAGACACGGGCATATTCGAGGTGTTGGCGATAATCACGGTGCGTTCCATCAGAGGGCGACCAGTATGAGGATCAACCAGTTCAGGAAACTCGTGTAATACGCCCGCCATCTCATTGCCGCGTTCACCACAGCCTACATAGACAATCACATCCGCGTCACACCACTTGGCCAGGGTTTCTTGTAATACCGTTTTCCCCGTACCAAACCCACCCGGCATCGCAGCCTTACCACCTGCGGCCAGGGGGAATAAGCTATCCAGTATGCGTTGCCCGGTAAGTAATGGTTCACGACTGGCTAATCTTGCCTGAACCGGACGAGGT
>JASFLV010000101.1:0-9251 GCA_050117915.1 Thioalkalispiraceae bacterium
TACCAGCAAAGCGCACCTGCGGTTTCTGACTAGTAAACACAACATTCCGTGTTATCTGTTCACCGAGTTTGTTTCCGGTTGTACTCTTGATTGCACTATCCAGGCTGACCGATACCTCACCAGTAATCCCGCTTGAAGGAAATACCTTTAAGATACTGCCCTCCACCTGTGTACGAAACTGGGTGGATTTGCCCTGGACAAGCAACTGAACCAGGCCGTTCAGGTTTTGCCGAGGATCAATGAGATCAGTCAACTGTACTTCGATATACTGTTGGTTACCGCTTACTACGCGGACATGTGAGACCTTGAAATCACCTTTAGCCGGTATATCGATGATTCGCTCGCCCTGGTTATCGACACTGATCGGCTCACCGTTCCAGCTTAGCCTGACTGCGGTTTTATTCTCTTCACGTTCGATGCCAGTGATTGTAAAACTGTGTTGTCGACCATTCGGGCTATGCTGCCATTGGATAACAAGTGGCTTACCTTGATATTCAGCATCCAGTATTTTTTCCAACCGGTCAGCGTCTGCCTTATCCGCCGTATTGACGATACCCACGATCTGTAACTTGTTCTGTGCATCCAGCTGGGTGTTAACCCCATGCAGGACGACCTCAAATGTTTGCTGGATGACGTTTACATCAAAGACGTAGGTTTTTAGATTTTCGGGGAAGCCGAGCAATTCGTTTGTATGTAGCCTGAAGCGATAGCGTTCTCCTGAGCTTAAGGGTTTTTCCGGGATTAACAGGATCTCCCGTTTGGTATTAAAGATGAGTTCACCGTTGATACTGGGCGACATTTCCAGAATCCCAGCTGCATCGGTTCCCACCCGGTCATTCGGGATCACATCATTAACGAATCGGATTGCGATTGAATCGTGCCTGGAGATAGTTCCGCGGGAATGCGCGCTGATGTACTGCGTCCAGACAGGATCATTGACGACCTGGTCCTGCTTACTCGTTTGCTCCAGCTTGTCACAAGCTGATAAAAAAAGGACAAACAGGAAAAATCCCATACCCCATATATAAGTCTTCTCAAGGCGTGTCGAAATCACGGGCCGCTCCCTTAATATTATTTTGTTGGTATACCTGTTATAGACAGGAAACCTGACCGCGACGGGCTGCAATAATGATTCATTCAGGTGAAATCTGACGAATGATGATTAGCCCGCGATAAGCCAGGGATCGTTGTCTTCTTTCTGTTCTGTTCCCTGTTTAAGCGTCTGAAACTGGAGATCGTGTCAGCGTCGAGTAAATGACAAATCCATAAAAAATAGTAGAGTAAAGTATTATTATTTTCACTAAACCTTGGTACGCCATCACACTTTTGCTTTAGCTGTCTATTTCACCAGTTTTCGCTCTAATCTGGCCGAATTGGACTAAATTCCCCTGAAATTTTCATGTAGAATGACGAATAATTTGTCAGCGTACGCGGAAAAGCCATAACATCAACAACACATTTTCGACAAGAACTGAAAACCAGACAGTGACAGAATATTCCAATGCCCAGCATCATGATGACCGCGCCATAGCCCTGTGGCTAATCTTTGTTGCCATCCTAATCTATGCAATGGTCATCCTTGGCGGTGTCACCCGATTGACGGGCTCGGGACTCTCCATGGTGGAATGGGATCCAATCATGGGGGTGCTGCCACCCTTTACCGAACAGGAATGGCAGGAAACCTTTGGCAAGTACAAGCAGTTTCCCGAATATCAAAAGAAAAACCTGCACATGGACCTGGAGGGCTTCAAGGACATCTTCGTTTTTGAATATGCCCATCGTATGCTCGGGCGTTTTATTGGTCTCGCGTTTCTGATTCCGTTTCTGTTTTTCCTGTTCAAAAAACGGATCCGGTCGGAATTGACGCCCAAGCTTATCATCATGTTCATCCTCGGTGGGCTCCAGGGCCTGCTCGGCTGGTATATGGTCAAGAGCGGTCTGGTCAGTGATCCTCATGTCAGTCAGTACCGACTTGCCGCACATTTGAGTGCCGCCATACTTATATATAGTTATATACTCTGGGTCGCCTGGGGATTGTTAAATCCTGAACCGCAGAACTCATGGGTACGTGGTATAGAAAGTCTCCGCCGCAATGTAAAAATCGCGGCACTCCTAATCGTGATTATGATCTTAAGTGGTGCCTTTGTTGCCGGGACCCGTGCAGGTCATGGTTTCAATACCTTCCCGCTGATGAATGGTTATTTCATTCCGCCGGGCCTGTTCGATATGTCACCCTTTTATTTGAATTTTTTTGAAAACCCAACCACCATTCAGTTTAATCACCGAATGATCGCGTACCTGTTGATCCTGTATATCCCGATCGTCTGGTATTCCTCAAAAAAATACACCCTGATTCCGCATACGCGCAATGCCTTCCACCTGTTATTGTTCATTTTTATTGTCCAGGTAGTACTCGGTATTACTACCCTACTCTATGAAGTCCCCGTCGCACTGGGCGCTGCTCATCAAGGTGGGGCACTTCTGCTGCTCACCGTTGTCCTATATGTTGTCCATGAATTACGTGTGGGTAAATCGCTCTAAGTTACTGATTACCTCCTGTTTCATTGCGCCAGATCAATTTTCTACCCCTTTGAGTCAGGTGCGTCAGGTCAACGAGGTCAGCTATAATGAGCTACCAGGCAATGAGAAATAAGACTCTGATGACAAAGCAGTTTCAGCCCAAACAACTTGTTGATGATTATGGCCGCTCTATCGAGTATGTACGTCTGTCGGTGACCGATCGCTGCGATTTACGCTGCCAGTATTGTCTCCCCAAGGGTTACAAGGATTTTCAGCAACCCGCGGAGTGGCTCAGTTTCGATGAGATTGAGCGCATTATTCGTACTTTTGGCGAGCTGGGCACGCGACGCATCCGCATTACCGGCGGCGAGCCCCTGGTGCGTGCCCAGTTACCCGAACTGGCTGGACGCCTGGCGCGTTTACCCGGAATCGAAGATTTATCCCTTAG
This sequence comes from Thioalkalispiraceae bacterium, assembly GCA_050117915.1. Classification (GTDB taxonomy): domain Bacteria; phylum Pseudomonadota; class Gammaproteobacteria; order UBA6429; family Thiohalophilaceae; genus SZUA-24. The sequence continues at coordinate 2,969 of JASFLV010000101.1, forward strand.
CACCAATGCCACCCGCCTTGCTAAACAGGCCCAGGCATTAAAGGCCGCCAATATCTCCAGAATTAATGTCAGCCTTGATACTCTCAAACCGGCGCGTTTCAAGGCCATGACCGGCGGCAAACTAGAAAAAGTGATGAATGGCCTGATGGCTGCCAGAGCAGCGGGCTTTACCCCCATCAAGATCAACATGGTTGTGCTAAAAGACACCAACGAAGATGAGATTGAAGATATGGTGGAGTTCTGTATCGAACACGACTTCACCCTACGTTTTATCGAGACCATGCCAATGGGTTCGACGGGACTTGATGCCACCAATAGCTACGTCAATTTACAAACCGTCAAAGCACAGCTTGCCGAACGTTATGAGTTACTCCCCGGGGTCATGCCAGGCGGTGGGCCGGCACGTTATGTCCAGGTCGCTGGGACAGACTTAAGAATCGGGTTTATCACACCGCTGTCACAACACTTCTGTGAAACCTGCAACCGGGTACGTTTGAGTGTCGATGGTACTTTGTATATGTGCCTCGGACAAAACGATAGCTACCCATTACGCGAAATTCTGCGGGCCGGTTGCAGTGACGATGAACTCAAGCAACATATAATGAAGGCCATCAAACTCAAGCCTGAGCGTCACGAGTTTACTGAGAACCCAACTCAGGTCGTGCGCTTTATGTCGTATACCGGCGGTTAAGCATCTTAGTAAAACTATAGCCTCTCATCAGTTGAACCAAATGTTGGTTCGCTGGTCTTTTCTCATGCTTATCTTCACTTGGTCGTTGGGTTAAACATGAAAAAAACAAGATTTATCGCACGTATTCTGCCTGTTATCACCGGTTTGTTATTGTTACCGGTATCTGCCTATGCACAAACAGGGCAACAGCGCGTCGAAGAAATTATCAAACTAAAAGAAGAACCGGCCGGGGTCGTCATCGAAATTGTAACTGGGAATAAACACGGCCTTGAATGGGCACTACCGATGGCAAAAAAATATATCAACACACTCCAGCAACGATTTCCCGATCTGGATATCGCCATTGTCACACATGGCCGTGAACAGTTTGCCTTACAAAAGGATTCGAACAATAAAAAAGTACATAGCCTGACTCAGCAATTAGGCAGCGAGGGTATTCCAGTACATATCTGCGAAACTCATGCCGGGTGGCGCGGTGTAACTGCTGAGGATTTTCCGGAATATGTCAATGTTGCCGCCGCGGGTCCCGCTCAAATCAATGACTATATCGCTGTTGGCTACTTACTGGTAAAGATTAAAAATCCTGAATAACAATATTCAGTCCTTGAAATTATCCGTCACAAGCTTGCTCAAACTGGCTTACGACTAGTGGCATTCACCAATGCGACGTCCTTTGAATTTGTAGCGCAATACCGTGTTTCTTCCGGCGACATCACCCAGATTGGTTTTTGAACTGCCTGAGATCTTGCGTGCGCCAAAGCGGATTTTACCTTCATTGATGACTGAACCATTCTCGGTAAAGCAGTTGATTTTGTAATGTACCGTGCGATAAACAACACGTTGCTCGATAACATCACAGCTCCTGGCCTTTAGAAAACTGGTCGGGATAGGATCGGCCTCCGTAAAACACTCGCGATGATGGGTGGGTGGAATACCAACAGGCATACCGCTGACATTTTGCTTGACGACCAGTTCCCACTCACCCTCAACCATCTCCAGCGCATTTAGCTGCAGCGAGGTTAATAGCAATACTGAAAATATAAGAAAACGCCTGATGATCACGATAACACCACTTAAAGATTGAGGGCCTATACTATTTTATCGGCCAGTAGTCTGGCTTTTTTAGCCGGAGATGTCTACTACCCGGTTTCTACCCTGGCGCTTGGCCCGGTACATGGCATCATCGGCATTATGTAAGATCGAGGATAAATTAATTTCAGGTTTAATCGTCTGGCAATAAAGACCCATGCTGGCAGTGATATAGATCTGTTTGCCATTCCAGTCGATAGACGCCCTGGCAATAGATTGATGTAGTTCCTGCGCACGCTGCATACCGACCTCTCGTGTACAACGCATGTAAGCTACAAACTCATCGCCCCCATAACGTGCTACCAGGTCTTCGGAACGCATGCCATATTCAAGAATACGTGCAACCCGGTGCAATACTGCGTCACCCGCAGCATGCCCATAAGAATCATTGATTTGTTTAAAGTGATCAATATCGATCAGCATCACACACACATGTTCCACATCACCGGTACGCCGTGATAATGCCTGCTGTAAACTGTCTTCGAAGAAGCGCCGATTGGCCAGGTCGGTCAAATAATCATGCCTGGCAGCCTCTTCAAGTCGTTGGTTTGCATCGCGTAATTGTTGTGTTGCATCGTTGACTCGTTCCTTTAGGGATTCATTTAACATCTGCACTTCATCGCGTGATGACTGCAAACTTGAAATCAGTGCACGCATCACGGTCCCCAGCTGCTTGATCTCGGCAGGGGCATGCTTTCGGACGGATGGTAGATTGCCTCTCAAACCATTATGTAACAGGTCACGACCAGCAACGGCCAGGGTATTGAGAGGACCGGTTATCCAACCTGAAAATACCCGGGCAAAAACAATCGCCAGCAATAAACCAATTCCACCCCAAACCAGATGCGACAGCATGAGTTTATTCACATTCTGTGCAACTTCAGACAGGGGTTGTGGAACCATGATCCCCCAGCCGATATCAGGTACAGCGGCATAACCCGCCACCATATCGCCTTGCATAAACGGTGAATAGAACGACGTAGCACCCGCCTTGCCTGACATCATGGATTGCACAATGGGCCAGTCGGATAAATCCTTTATCTCACCCATCCAGTTCGGATTGGGGTGTGCAATCACATGCCCGGTTTGATCGACGATTGCCGAATGCCCACGTTCACCAAACTTCACTTTTGCGCGAATAGCCTCAATGAGATCAATACGTAACTCACCGAGCACAACCCCAACCATGTTGCCATTATCCTTACGCACCGGCTGGGCCATGAAGATGGTTGGTTGCTTACTCACTGGGTGCCGCTTTATTTTGGAGAGTGACCACTTACCGCTGGTACGCGTCTTCAGGTAACACTGCTCGGTTGCAAATAAACCCTGCTCAGATTCGCTAAATGCAACTTCCCGCCCGGCATGGCCAATGACCTGACCATTCATATCGAGATAAAGCAGGGACTGGAAACCCGCCATCTGTCGTAATGACTTCGTTAATAACTGAGTTGAGGCAGAATGGAGTGATCGGTCCATCATTGGAATCGATTCAGCAACGATCGATAGCATTGCTTTGTGATCTTTCACATAGGTTTGTAAAGGTGCGGCCAGATTCTGCGCCAGCAGTTGATGCTTTTCCCGAATCTCCCGCCAGCTATTCTCCCAGGCTGACTGGTAGACGTGATAACCGAGAATCGAAACAGGTAGCAAGGCCACGAGAATTGTCACCAGTAGCATCAGCTTTGATACTGACAGGGATTTGAGGTGCTGGATAAGTGGCATGACTAAGCTCTACCTGTGGCGAAACAGTTTGGTTTATCGTAGTTGTGGGATAAATGCATAGACCAGTAAAGGTAGTTATTATAAGGGATATGATTACACGAACATAACAGTATGGTTTTTCCGCGGCGCGATTAAGCCATTGACCAACCATGGGAAATTTGAAGAGGGGCGAAAAATGCGATCTAGATCACACTTTTTTTCGCGCCCACAATGTGGGTATCGGTGCTAATTCTTGATGTTTAACATGTAGTTAGGTGGCCAGAAACATGTAACTGCCCAATCCCAGCAGGAACAGGCCAAATAACCGTTTTAACTTCTCGCCGGGCAGAGTGTGGGCCAACCAGGCACCCAGTGGGGCAAGCAGGACACTGGATAGCGCCACCCCGATGAAGGCCGGCAGATAGAGATAACCCACGCTCCATGCCAGCTGACCGGTTGCCGACCAGCCTGTCACCACATAGCCCAACGCACCGGCTAACGCAATCGGTAAACCACAGGCACTGGATGTAGCCACCGCTTTTTGCATCAGCGTATTACACCAGACCAGAAATGGAACCGTCAGGGTGCCCCCGCCAATCCCAACAATTGAGGATACGCTGCCAATCACTCCGCCGACTGCAAACAATCCCGAGCGACCGGGTACCACACGTGTGGGGTTGGCTTTTATATTGAGTAACAATTGAATCCCAACCGCCCATTCGAACACCGCAAAGAAACGCCGTAACAGAATCGATGACATCCAGTCGGCTATCATGGCACCGAGCAAAGCGCCGATGACAATGCCAGGTGTCAGTCGCCAGAAAATAGTCCACTGTACGGCACCACGCCTGTGGTGTGCATAGACCGATGAAATGGAGGTAAGGACAATGGTTGCCAGCGAGGTGCCAATTGCCATGTGCACCAGGACGTTAGGATCGAGGCCTTGTTGGGTAAATACATAGACAAGCACGGGGACAATGATCAGGCCACCCCCGACACCAAACAAACCGGCAACGATGCCCGCCATTGCGCCGACAGCAAGGTAGACTAAAAACGTTTCTATACTCAAAGAATAGACTCTTGTAAATGTTTAAATCGGGTCAGGACATGAGTATCGTATCATGCACGCAAGAATAATTGATTATCTGCTATTGCTTTGCAAACATCATCTATGCCGTAACAGTGACTGAGTCACTTTTTGCAAGGCAGGTCAAAATCCACATGGTAATGCTCATCGTGCCTGACCCAGGAGCGCTTTTTGGAAAGAGTAATGTTGTTTTTAATATATTCAGCATATTTAGTCATCAGTAACTGCGGGCTGAGTTTCGGATCAAAGATAACTCGCCACAATGTAACCCGTCTTGCCTTTGCCTGCTTATCAAGCGCAACAAGATGTGCGGCCATCGCCTCATAATCAATACGCAAGTCCTGATAACGCCCCTGTTGATCAAATTCGATATCATAGCCATAACGATTTAGCATATGCGTGGGTAAATGAACGGATTCATTCTCCTGATTCATTACAGGTACCATAAAATCCACAGATAATCCGTTTTGATGGGTTTTGTGTGGACTAAACTCTCCTCCCTGTTTAAAACCTGTCTCCGCATATTTAAATTTTTTCTCAGGTAATTGCCTGTCCAGGTCTGCATAGGCAGAGACAACAATATCTCGTACGCTACTATGCACGTAGGTTCGACCTATAAATCTTGCCAATGTGCTATAACTGACGAAGTTGATTCCAGAGGATGGTAGTTTGACACCCTGTTCAAGTCGTCCCTGTTTTGTGCTGCCATAACAGGTGCTCTCAGTCGAAAGTGAATAACTGGATAAACAACAGGACAGGATAATCAATAAAAGACGCGGGTACATGTGTCTATAATGACATAGCGATGACGGGGCGAAACGATTTAATAACAAACCGTATTGTTCCTTGCCAGCGATATCAAATTACAAGACGGTAACTATTTAATCCATATCGTTTTGGCATTAACAAATTCGTGAATACCATGATGAGACAGTTCTCGACCATAGCCGGATCGCCTCACACCACCAAAGGGTAGGCGGGGATCACTTTTGACAAAACCATTGACGAAGGTGCAGCCTGACACAACCTGCCGAGCAACACGTTCGCCACGGGCACTGTCCTTTGTCCAGACACTACCGCCCAGACCAAACTCGGTATCATTGGCAATCCGCAGTGCATCTGCCTCATCACGGGCACGGATCACGATCGCTACTGGACCAAAAAGTTCTTCGTTATAGGCACGCATGCCTGGTTCGACTCTATCTAATATAGAAGGTTTATAAAAAGCACCGGGAGCTTCGATCGGTTCACAGCCTGTGACCGCCCTGGCACCCGCGGCGATGGAGTCCGTCACCTGCACATGTAATTCATCTCTTAGATCAGTACGCGCCATCGGTCCCATGGTCGATTCCGGATCCATCGGATCCCCGGGCTTAAGTGCCTCTACCCCAGCTTTGAAGCGGGCCAGAAAGTCTTCTGCAATCGCATCAACAACAATAAAGCGTTTCGCCGCAATACAACTTTGCCCGGTATTTAAAAAGCGTGAAACGACGGCGTTGTGTGCGGCTTCGTCCAGGTCAGCATCTTCGAGTACGATATAGGCGTCTGAACCACCCAGCTCCATGACCGATTTTTTCAAACACTCACCAGCAGTACTGGCCACCTGGCGTCCGGCGGGTTCTGAACCGGTCAAGGTGACGGCATGGACACGGGGATCCTTGATCACATTTTCAACCTGAGAGGCACGAATCATCATACTGGTAAACACTCCATCC
>JASFLV010000102.1:0-9246 GCA_050117915.1 Thioalkalispiraceae bacterium
GGAACACAATGTTTTTGGGATTGGTGTTTGTCTGGTCGGTAACCTGGAGAAAACACCGCCGACAGATGCACAGATTAGGGCGCTAAAAAGGCTTATCGTAAAACTCAAACACGACTACCTAATCAGAGACCGAAATATATTGGGACATAAGCATGTCAGATACGATGATGCATCAGGAAAACAAGAGCGAACGGCCTGCCCAGGAAAAAGATTTACTCTGAACAGAGTCAAGTCTGTCGGGTTACTTAATATAGACTAGCTTAAATGCGCTATATTTTTTTCTTATTGCAATACAGCTTTTTTATTCTGCATTTTAAACACTGTTCTCCTCTAGTTGCCTCAGGCACTTTCTTTTTGGGAGTCTTTACTAGTCAGTTCCTTGTGAGGTGCCGGGGGGCCCTTCGGCCAGGCGCCAAATGGGTAAGGTTGGTGGTCACTATTGAAGGTAATATAAAGGCATATTTGATATATATACGTACTCAGGCTTTGCCCCAGTTTCAACAGGCGCTGGTTTCTTGTTGCGGTAAACAAGGTCAATAAAAACTGAAATAATACCACTGCGAATAAAACAATCTCAGCAATAGCATAGAAGACTGAGAATATGACAATATAAAGACCACGCATCCAGGTTCTGCGTGCTTTAAGATTTTGTTTTAAATCTTCATCCATAACAACCTCCAGGTACTCCAAAGGATTATTGTTTATATTATAGACGAGCAAGCAGGATCAGAAAGCGGTTATTTACAGTCATTAACCACCTTCTGATCCGGTAGGTGTATAATTTACTTGTTTCTGAGTATGCCCTGATTATTTTTTGGCATACTGTCAGAGTAGGCATTTAATCGGGTCTCAGGCGGTGTTGCCTTTTCAGAAGATTGACCTGTCGATTGTAGAGCACTTTGTCCATATAGCGGGGCACTGGCTTGTTCGCCAGCAGTCGACTCGCTTTTGAACGCATAAATGGGTGTTGTCGGTGCCTCGGTCCAGGCTAGATCGGATTCCGGGCCGTAGATATCAATATAGTAACCATTGTTAGATACCAGGGCAGTAATGGTTTCATTATAATACGATTTTACATAATAGACACCACCAACCAGTATTCCATCGACAAAAAAATTTCCATAGGAATCGACCCAGGCGTTGGTGTAAGTTGTATTACCAAAATGTAAATAGCCTGTAATGATTTCAAATTCAAAGGCATCATCAGTGGCATCGACTACGAGAGTACCATTTACACTTCCTTCCCAGTATATGTATGCGTCCTGATCATAACCGTCATAGCTATCGCTATGTCCACCGCCGCAGGCGGATAACCACAAAGTGGGTACTAATAGCAGCATAAATTTGTAAAGTCTCATGATACACCTCGCCAATGGTCAGTATTTTCAATAGATTTTATTGCGGGTTAAATTAACCGGAGGTGAACCAGGGAATTCTCTGGAGGGATAGCGAAGAATATCAATTGATTCTAATATATAGGATAATTCAGTAATCAAAACTATCTAAGTTGAGACTATGCAAAAATCACAACGCGAGACAGCTTTAGCTACCATTTATCAAACATTTATCCGATATACAGCCAGGATTTGCACAGCCACTTCTGGGCTCATTGTTGTCATATTTGTCCTGCTGCCTGGACCACTCCTGGCAGCGAAACCGGTTAACACGCCGTATGAGGCTGTCACTCTGCCATTTAAATTATATAAAGTGCCTGATGCGCCGGTTTATTACATTATCGGTAAATCCGGGGTCCCGAATACGGAGAATGAGGGACATACCTCCAATGCCGGCTTTGTGGTAACGGATGAAGGGGTGGTGGTCTACGATGCTCTCGGCACCCCAGCACTGGGATACCGTTTGATTCAGCGTATTCGTGAGGTTACTGACAAACCAATAAAACGTGTCGTTATCAGTCATTATCATGCCGACCATATTTATGGTCTGCAGGCGTTCGAACAACATGCGGGTGATCCCATCGTCATTGCCCAGCGTGAGGCATTGGGTTATGTCGGAGGTGATCGTGCTAGCCAGGGAGAAGCAGCCCAACGGCGGCTTGCCCAGCGCCGCGAAGCACTGTTTCCCTGGGTGGACGAGAACACTTATATCGTGCTACCGGATAAGACCTTCGAAAAGGAACTCACTTTTGAACTGGGGGGGTTGCATTTTCTAATTCGCCACATGGGACCAGCGCATGCACCAGGTGACAGTATCATGTTAATAAAAGAACTGGGCGTATTGTTTAGTGGTGATGTCATCTATAAGGGACGCGTGCCTTTCCTGGACAGCCCGGATACCAATACAAAGCACTGGTTAGAAGGACTTGCCTACCTGGAGAATCTAACACCGAAACCACGCTTTATCATCCCCGGACATGGTGATGCATCCGGTGATGTTAATAAAGCGATCAGGGTTACCCGTGATTATATTGAATATGTCAGGATGAAAATGAAACAGGCGGTGCAGGATTTTGTGCCATTTGATGAGGCGTACGAAAATACAGATTGGTCAAAATACAAAGATATGCCAGCGTTCAAGGCAAGCAACCGGGGTAACGCCTATCGAATTTACCTGGAGATGGAGGCCGAATCATTTGAGTAATACAACAGGGTATCAGTAAAGAATCAGGTTACGACTATTATCAAGATATTAGCTGGCTTTGCGGTGACGATAATCCGGGTCGGTCCAACAGCGTGGTAATTCTTCACCAGACAGAAATACAAGATCGGCTTTTTTGAAGGTTTCCGGATCCTGTTGCTCTTCACCTTCCTGGTAGCGTCCTATGACTTCATCACGATTTAGATCCATTAGATCGATCAGGTTCTGAACTTCGACCATATGGTCGCTTGCTCTTTTTTTTAATAACATCACTTTCTCCTGTTGTAATAATTGGTTAATACTAAATTACATTTTTACCTTCCAGGAAACGCTACTGGTGATGGCCTCAGGGTGTCTGGTACGGATATACGGCGTTCCAGAGTTAGGTTATATCGAAAGTTAAATGGATCAATTGTTGTACGGATAATCATGTTATTCCCCTCCAGAGTTGATGAGGAATACTATAAGCATAGTTAACCAAGTGATATATTCAAGTATTAACTGCAGGGAAGCCTGGTAATTGTCTCTATGGATAGATTGCCGATAAATAACGTTTATTGTCGGGATTAGATCTAGAATGATAAAAATGAACTCGACGTCTAAAATTACATGATAGATCTTCAGCTTGCTGCACGTTAATGAATAAGCAGCAATAATTAGACATAATAAGAATTTATTTTGCTAATAACCAGGACATAACGCACAGGTATATGACAGGACTGTAAAAAATGAAACTATATCTTGTACAACATGGTGAGGCATGCAGTAAAGAACTCAATCCGGAAAGGCCTTTAACTCAGCAGGGTGAAGCGGATATTGATCGGCTGGCCGAATTTCTCACACAGGCGAATGTGCAAGTAGAGCGCATTTTACATAGTGGAAAGCTGCGCGCCCAACAAACCGCGGAGCGACTGGCACAGCAAATTGCGCCGAAGCTTGAGTTAGAAGTTCATGGAATGATTAATCCAAATGACAATCCAAAAGCCTTTGACTGGCAAAGCGACAGCTGGGATAAGGACATACTCATTGTTAGCCATCTACCTTTCCTGGCAAAACTTGTTTCACACTTGCTGATCGAAGACGAAGAAAAATGTATCACAAATTATTTACCCGGAACCATTGTCTGTCTGGAAATGGGTCGGACACAACAGTGTCAACTTAACTGGATGATTAGACCAGAATTACTTAGATAAAAATGTACGATCTTCCTTTGCAGGAAACAGATTCGATGAGAAAGCGTAATCCAACAGTCCTGACATGTGAAATTGCAAGTTGGAATACAGTTACTAAGCTCAGTTATAAACTTGCATTACAAATCAAAAAAGATAATTTTCAGCCTGATATTGTCATTGCGGTGGCACGTGGTGGCTATGTGCCGGCAAGACTTGTTTGCGATCGCCTGGACATATACGACCTGACCAGTATACGTATTACACACTATACCGGTGGTAGCGCCAGGCAGGAGCAGGCGCGCCTGTCTATCCCTTTATCGATTGATATAAAAGGTATGCAAGTACTCCTGGTTGATGATGTTGATGATACGGGGGATACGCTCAATCTGGCACTTGAGCACTTGAATAGTTTTCAGCCCGCTGTAATTAAATCTGCCGTCCTGCATCATAAGACCGTTGCGAGTTTGATGCCCGATTATTATGCGATGACCGTTAGAAAATGGCGCTGGATTATTTATCCCTGGGCACTAACAGAAGATATTCTCGGTTTTATCAACAAGATGTCACCTCAACCTCAATCGCTTGGTGAGACACAAATACGTCTGCAACAGGAATATGGAATCAAACTCCCATTGAAAAAACTTCGCGATATATGTTCGCTAAATGAATAATAAGGCTGACATCATTTCCTGGCTGTTAACCGATAACGTGATGTTTGCCCTCAATATGAACTGAACTGGCCTGCGGGCCATTATCTCCCATTTCTTCTGCAATATGGACACGCATGCCTACTTCCAGTTTATCAAAGTCTTCGTTGACGACACTATTACGATGAAAATAGATCTCACGATTATCACTGGTCTCTATCATCCCATAATCCTCATAGGGAAATAGCTCTTTGATGCGACCATGGGGTACAACCTCGTGTGTCTTCGTTTTACCTCTTTTTTTCCGGACGTAATCCTCTAATTGTCGTTGCGCCGCGTTAAAGGCATCCCGGATAGCAACATAAATGTCTTCATGCGCATGTTGATCATCAGAATGGTGGTTAACCACGATTTCCTTACCAGGAAGAGTAATATCTATATTGACCTGATAAATTACGCCCTTGTTGTGATGTTTATGCGGTGCTTCAACTATAACGCGGCAACTGGTCATATGTTCCGCAAATCGTTCGAGCTTTTCAACTTTTTCGCGAATATTGGCCTCAATGAAATCTGAATGCTCAAGGTTGCGAAAAGTAACTTGTAAGGGTATTTGCATCTTTTCCTCCCGAAAAACGAATCACAAATATAGTAATATGAGAGAAAAATACTTCCATGACGAAGATCAAGTCCAGGTGTCGATTCGCATTTATGAGCAATCGTCTCGAGTGTGCTAATTTATTGATATTTCTCTGAAAAATAGCTGAGACGATCTGCTATCGTAGTGACAGGTTAAAATAACCAGGGGATGTCGAATCAATGATAAAGCTGGATGGTGCACAAGGTGAAGGTGGTGGGCAGGTACTCAGGACAGCTTTGTCGTTATCCGTGTGTCTCGGTAAACCATTTCGAATCACCCGTATTCGGGCCAACCGTAAAAAACCGGGCTTACAACCACAACACCTTGCTGCCGTTAGGGCTGCTGCAGCTATTTCTCAGGCCGTACTGGAGGGTGACGTCAGGGATTCGCAAACCCTGGATTTTATGCCCGGCAAGGTTATCCCCGGTAATTATCACTTTGATATTGGTACAGCGGGCAGCACCAGCCTGGTTTTACAAACGGTGTTACCGGCGTTAATTATTGCAGCTTCTCCCTCTAAGTTGGTCCTGGAAGGGGGTACCCATAATCCGCTCGCCCCTCCTTATGAATTTCTTCGATACGCATTTTTACCTATTCTCAATAAAATGGGCGCGACAATCAATGCGACATTGGAACAACCAGGTTTTGCCCCATTAGGTGGTGGCAAACTAAAGATTGCAATTCAGCCAACAGAAAAGTTAAAGCATTTACATATCTTGGGACGAGGGAAATTACTACGTTGTCATGCCGAGGTATTATTATCGAACTTACCTGTACACATTGCTGAGCGTGAGTTAGCGGTGATAAGCAGACAATTGTCATTAGCCAGTCGTGATCTCCACTATTCGGTTGACACAAGTGCCAAAGGAGCAGGTAATCTGGTGGCAATTATTGTAGAGAGTGAAAATATCACGGAATGTATTACGGCTCTTGGCCGGAGAGGCTTACCTGCTGAACGGGTTGCTGAACTGGCAGTCAGGCCGACCCAACAATACCTGGATGCGGGGATAGCTGTTGGTAGCTACCTGGCTGACCAGCTACTTTTGTATCTGGCGCTGGCGGGTGAAGGGAGTTTTCTTACCGGGAAGCCCAGCTTGCATACCTTGACGAATATGGCTGTGATAGAGCGGTTTCTTGATTTTTCTATCGATGCCCAACAATTCGGGGATGATCAATGGAAAGTTTCATGCGCCACATAATATTTCTACAATTTAAAAAACTGTTGATATAGAGCAGGGAAAATTTATAACCAGACTTATAAATTAGCCAAATCGATTATTGTCAGGAGAGATGTCATGCCCAACGAACTCGACCCACGCATTGACCAATGGTATACCCACCTTGATAAGGGACAACGTTTTTACGTTACTGCCATTGATGAGGAAAATAATAGCGTCGAAATCCAGCATTTTGATGGTGACCTGGAAGAATACAGTCTTGATGAGTGGCGACATCTCGATATCGAAATAAGTGAGGAACCAGAAAACTGGTCAGGGGGGCTCGATGTTGCAGAAAAGGATGATTTGGGTACGGAAGTCACAGATACAAAATCGGATGACTGGCGTGAGCCGGGTGAGGATTTCAGACCTCCCAATAAGTAATGCAATCCAGACCCGGTGTCGTTTCGTTTAAGCACTCAACTTATATGAACAGGTTGCGAATGCTCCGCTCAGATTAATACAGCCCAATAGCAATCGTGCTTTTCGGTCCAGCCATTGTACTAATGACGGGTATCTCGCCATTTTTAGATAATCATTACCAGAAGCGGGCGCGTCCGGTGTCCAGGTGAATGAAGTTGGATTTCGGATAGTAGCCGACGCCACCAGCACGTAATTTGAGCGCCGCTTGGCGTAAATGCTTGAGCTTGACGCTGGGTAGTCGAACATCGACAGCTCTTCCCTGCATGTGCAGGCTGCGTTTGGCCACACCATCACCATTTTTACGTAAATGGGCATTGGATTTGGCGGAACGATAACCGGAGATAATATGAAAAATACCATTATCTTCGAGTTTGTGTTGCAGAACATACAATTGATCCAGCAATCGCTTATCCATATTTTCAATGGCCCCGGTACGATGATCACGCATCAGTTTATCGATGGCGGTCAATTCATCCGGAATATAACTTCCTTCGACCCAATAGGTCGCACTCAGATGCTCGCCAGTGTGGAGGTTATAAAATTTCAGCGTGCGCTCATTCGGCAGGGCCAGGCGTGCTGCGGCATATGGTGAATTTAGATAGGTGAGGCCGGTTGCGGCACCAAGTAAAAACTGTCTACGGGAAATCATTAATAAATATTACCAAATTTATACTCTGAAAAACGCCAAGTGGCGCAAATTACACCATTTATAACGGCATTGCATAGTGATGACTTTAGCGAATATTACCTGGAGGCCGCCAGAAGCAGTTTGTCGCGCTCATATACATCCTCATAAAAATAGATGGTATTATCTTCACCGACCCAGCTGGTTAAGTAGAGCAGGTAGACCGGTGTGCGTTGTTTCAAGGCCAGTTCAAAGGTTTGCTTAGCACGCAGTGCCTGCCGGATCCGTGCCGGCTGCCACTCAGATCGGTTGGCCAGCAGGAACGTAGCTAACTGCAGGGGATTTTCAATCCGGATACAGCCAGCACTAAAGGCACGTTTGCTTTTATCAAACAGGTAGCGTTTGGGCGTATCGTGTAGATAAATCTCGAAGTTGTTACTGAACAGAAACTTTATCCGCCCAAGGGGATTCTCCGGGCCGGGGTCCTGGCGCAATACATAGGGAAAGGTTTCCTGGGTGTAGCTCTGCCAGTCGAGCTTGCGTGGATCCACGTCGATATCTTTGGCAAGGTTGCGCATGACACGGATGTTTTTCTGTTTCAGGTAGTCAGGGTTGTTCAATTGTTTTGGGATCAGGTCCTCAAACACAAGCTTAAGCGGGACAGTCCAGTAAGGATTGAACACCACGGTATGCATATTACCGCTTATTACCGGCGTCTGGCGCTGTTCTTTGCCAATGACCACCCACATGGTAAACAGGATTTTTTCATTTTCAATGGCTGCAAGATTATATGCTGCGGTATTGACGATGATATAACGCACGCCAAGTTTACGCGGTAGCCAGCGCCAGCGTTCCATATTTAGCTTAATCACTTTAATTCGATCATTGATTGACACATTGAGAGCGGCGCGGGTTGCTGGGCCCACTACACCATCCATTTTCAGGCCATGGCGCACCTGAAAGCGTTGTACGGCATAACTGAGCGATTGATCGAACTCATTGTCTTTTGCTTCCATCGCCATGTTCAGGCTGCCATCGGCGAGCAGGCGTTGCCGAAGAATGGCGACATGGGGGTGATGCGTACCTTTGCGTAATGTTGGTCCTGCTGGCAAGCTGGGCCATGGACTTGTTCTGGCTATTTCCTGCAGGCTTGCCAATGCAGTACGCAGTCTTTGGTAACCGAGGTGGGCCGGCGGGAGTTGTTGCAGGCTGTTCTCAAAATCTTGACTACTCAGAGCCTGCTTCAATATTTTCACCATATTAAAGGCGGGGGGCTGGATGTGCCATTTTTGTCCGTTCTTGTTCGGGGTATAAGGTCGATAGCGACCTCTGCGGACATCTACCGCGTAACGGAAAAATGCATCTGTCAAATAGATTTCCAGTGCTGCCAGTTCAGCCAGATTCTTCTGGTTCCAGAGCTGGTTTATCGTCTCGAGATGATAATCGTCAGGTTCGAGACCTTCCTGATCGGCAACATACAAAGTCTGGCGAAGATGAATGGCATGGGTGTCTGGACCGCCGCGATTCACCCAGACTGGCTTATAGTTTCGCTGATTGTAAAAATACTCGATACTGCTCCAGTCCAGCATTAATTCAGTTGTCACCGTATCAGGCTGGATGATCTGATTATGCAACTCATTACCGAGGGGATCTGCAATATGATCAGCAAATATTCTGATAGCAGCCACAAATAAAAACAAACTAAACAGGGAGAGGAGAAAAATATGCTGTGTGTATTGTGATAACTGGAACATGGCTTATTTTACGTTAAAAAATAAGCAAAATAACAGTGAAAAATAAACTATTCAGCAATAGTTCGACATGCGTGGTTTCGATAGAAAACAGGTGGCTATAGAACAGGCCTGTGGCAAAGTTATGATGTTCGCCTGTCAGTGAAGATTGGCGAGGTTCGTGAAGAGAAAATCCGGTA
>JASFLV010000103.1:0-9245 GCA_050117915.1 Thioalkalispiraceae bacterium
TCGCCAAGCTCAACATTTAAGGTTTGCATAATGTGTTGTATATCAGATCAAGAATAAATTGCCTAATTATAAGCAATCTGAGTCGAGAAATCCGCCCCCTGTAGATAGGGTTGATAAAATCTAGCGCTCAGGCCATTGGCTTTTCGTATTTGACCAGAAGTTTCTGCAGGATGGTTGCTGAGGCTGCACTGTTTTTCCGCTGAGTATCAAACACGAGGTCGGCCACCTCTTTATACCAGGGTTCCCGCTCTTTAATAATGCTCATCAATTTTTGCCTCGGATCATCCGTTTGTAACAGCGGTCTGTTTTTGTCATGCGCAGTCCTTTTCAAAAGTTCATCGATATCCGCCATTAGATAAACCACGATTCCTCGTTGTTGTAATGTCTTGCGATTTTCGGGATTGATGACTGCTCCCCCGCCCGTAGCCAGGACGATTGAGGCGCGTTGGGTCAACTTTTCAATCATCTCCTGCTCTCGTTTACGAAAACCGGCTTCACCTTCAACATCAAAAATCCAGGCGATAGTTGCCCCGGTCTTCGCCTCGATTTCGTGATCGCAATCGACAAACTCATAACCAAGTAACTTGGCCAGCTGACGGCCAATTGTGGTCTTGCCCACCCCCATGGGACCCACCAGAAAGATACTTTGTCCTGTTTCCATAAAATTATTGTAACAAAGCCAGGCCAGCTCGACCGTAAATAACAAGGCCCCACTCCTGATGAGTACAGAAGCGGGGCCCTATTGAAGAATCAATAATGAGTTAAACGATTAGATGGTTATATCCTGCTTAACAATCTTCGGCGTAACGAAGATCAGCAATTCCGATTTATCGTCCTCTTCAGACTTGGCTCGGAAAAGCCAACCCACCAGCGGTAAATCGCCCAGTAAGGGTACCCGGGTCACCGAGTTTGACTTGGTCCGCTCATAGACACCGCCCAGAACGATGGTCTCGCCGTTGTCCACCAGTACCCTGGTCTCGACTTCATTCTTGGCAATGGGTGGTCCACCAACGGTGAAGATTTCATTGGCGTAGTCTGGAGAATCCTTGGTAACCAACAGATCCAGGTTAACCCGATCATCAGGTGTAATCTGCGGTGTCACTTCAAGCTTCAACACAGCTTCTTTAAATGAAACCGTTGTGGATACCAGACCCGCCGAGTCAGTCTGACTCTCAACGTAGGGGATCTCACTACCGGTTAAGATCTTGGCTTTGTGCTGGTTAGAGGTAATCACCTTGGGACTGGAGACAATCTCAGTCTGGCCCTCGGCTTCAGCCGCAGAGAGTTCAAGGTCGATAAGTGTACCAAATGGCAGGCGTGCAATGGCCAGGCCGATTGAGCCAGCCGCGTTGGCTACCGGCAAATCAACGTTTAGACGACTGGGGTAGTCTGGCAAGGTATCGATACCATTGGTATAGTCAGAAGATTGCTGACCACTACCGGTAAGCGCACCACTGGTACTACCCGAACTCCGTTCGGTACTGACACCAAAACGTACACCCAGTTCTTTACTATAGTTGGTGGTAACGAGCACAATCCGTGACTCGATGAGCACCTGGCGCACCGGTACATCCAGCTCTTCAACCAGGGCAACGATAGCATCGATATTTGACGCTGTATCCTGAATCAGGAGTTTATTGGTTCTTTCATCAATCGCCACGTTACCGCGCTCAGAAACCAATGAATTCCCTTTCTTCTCCAGAATCTTGACCAATTCACCGGCCTTTGCATAATTAACCTGGATGGTCTCACTAATGATCGGCGCCAGTTCCACAACCTGCTTTTGTGCCTCTAACTCGAGTTTTTCCTGAGCCGCCAGTTCAGCAGTGGGTGCCACCAGCATAACATTACCCTTCTGGCGCTTATCCAGTCCCTTTGTCTTCAGGATAATATCCAGGGCCTGGTCCCAGGGAACGTTCTTCAAGCGCAAGGTCACATTTCCCTGCACTGAATCACTGGTGACCATATTGACGCCGGTAAAGTCCGCAATCAACTGCAGCACCGCACGTACTTCAATATTCTGGAAGTTGAGTGACAATCGCTCACCCGTATACTCTTTTTTCTTTTTCTTCCTGATTTCATCCTTGGGCTTAACAAATTTCTTCACATCCAGGGTGATTTTATTCTCCGACTGATAGCCCAGGTGTTCAAACATATCTGCGGCACTAACCACTACCCGGACATCATTGCCATGCTGGAATGAATCTACGGTGCGAACCGGCGTACCAAAATCCATCACATCCAGACGTCGCTCCAGTTTCTCGGGTAACTGTGTGTCCTGCAGGGTCACAATCACCTGGTCACCTCGGCGCATCATATCCATCACGGTATTCGGATTTGACACCACAACCACAACCCGGCCTTCTCCCTGACTACCACGGCGGAACTGAACATCCCGTACTGAATTTAGGCTCCCGGCTTCTGGAATAAGCTTGTTATCAGTAGCAGCAGCCCTGCTTGCCTGTTCACCCGCCTGGCCCAGGTTGACGATGATCTTATCGCCGCGCTTGTCGATATTGTATGGTGTCAATCTGGCAAGATTAATCACCACACGGGTGCGGCCGCCTGCTTCCACAGCATTAATCGAGCGGGCCAGGCCTACCCCGACGTCAATATTTTTGTTCTGCAAGGCGCTGCTGGTGCCCGGTAAATCAAGTGCGATTCGGGCGGGATTATCAATCGTGAAACTACCTGGCTCGGGTATATCACCTGACATGTGTAGTGTCACCTCAACCTGATCTCCTGCGAGAGAGGTAAACGATATGTCGTCCAGGGTCGCCGCAGCGCTGGCCTGACCTATCCAGAAAAACTGTGCCAGAATACATAACATCAAGACCGATGCCAGTCGGTGATATGTATTACGCATGATTTCAATACCCATCTTCATGGTCGTCTCCTACCTTTACTCTGTCAACGCGAGGGAAGCCTCACGTTCTACCCAACCGCCTGAGCCATTGGGAATAATTTCTTTAAGCATTATTTTTGATTCACTGATATCCAGAATTTCACCATAGTTTTTACCGAGGTGATTACCAACAGATACTCGATAAATCGAATCATCAGGTGCCTGTACCAAACCCCATAACACACCATCTCTCTCCAGGTGCCCCACGAAAGCCAGAGAATCAAGCGGGAATGCTTCAAGCGCTTCCCGTTTGCGATTGGTATCCGGAACCGGGCCGGGGACCGATAGCTCTTCACTGGGTTCTTCTTCATAGGGAGTGAACGGGTCTCTTAATTCTGACGCAGCATAGACTTCTGACTCATAGGTCTTAACTTCCGGCAAAGGCTCGATCCTGCCTTTGGTTTTACGCTTTACGTCCTCAATGTAAGCATCAAGGTCACTATGTTGTTGTGATCCACAAGCGCCCAAGAGAATAGTAACAACAGCCAACAACACCCATTTTAGTGGTGCCCTGCTAATCAAATTTTGTCGATTGGTTAAATTCATTTCTTTCATACCTTAACGACGTCGACCTTTCTTCTTGTCCTTGCTTGTTTTTTGTTGCTGGATCTCTTCATCATCCAGATAACGATATGTCTTGGCAGTGACTTCCATCGTCAACAATTCTGATTTTTGATCATTAGTTATTGATATATCATGTAACGTTACAATCCTGGGTAATGCCGCCACGCCACTCACAAAATTACCGAATTCGTGATAGCCACCGGTCATTTTCATCTGGATCGGTAGTTCTGCATAGAACTCGATAAACTTCTCACCCTGGGGTTTGAACAACTGAAACTCGATACCACTTGCCAGACCCGTCTGAGATATATCGACCAATAAGCCTTCAACTTCTGTTTTACTGGGTAGCTGACGTAACATGGCACCAAAGGATTCTTCGATTTCCTTGAGCTGCTGCTTATAGGCTTCCAGGTTAACCGCCTTGGCCTGTTTGGTTTCAAAGTCCTTTTTCAGAGTCAATTCCTGACGTTCTGTCCTTTCAAGTTTCTCTTGTTGTTTTTGTATGTCCAGGAAATAACCTGCAACGAAAACCAATACGCTGACAATAATGATAATGGCAATCTTGACGGCCGTTGGCCAGGCGCCAATATTACTTAAATCAAGATTGTTAAGATCGATATCTTTCACTTTTTCTACCTGGCTCCGTTACTATCCGATACAGCTTCTTGTGACATTTGCTGCGCCCTAAGCGAGAACTCACGAACAGCCTCTTTCTTACCCTTTTCAATAATATCCAGCTTTGGCTGGGTTAATACTTCAGACTGATCGATATTCCTCATCAATGCCGATACCCGTGCATTGGACTGGGCAATACCAATCATTTGTAAGTTTCGGTCTTGCTGCTTCAGCGAAGACAGGTGTACCCCTTCAGGTAACACCCTTACTAATTCATCAAATAGCCTGACAATCTCGGGACGGTTGCGCTGTAACTGCTGGATAATTTCCATCCGAGCCAGTAGGCGATCCTTTTTGCTTGCCAGCTCATCGATCTCCCTGATCTGTTTCTCGACCTGTTTAATTTGACTTTGTAAATATGAGTTTCTGGACTCCTGAACACCTATCATACGCGCATACTGTAAATGCACAGCGAGAATACCAAGCACAACCAGCACGACTGACAGACCCATGATCGTCAGGAACTGACGTTGCTGTTCTTTACGTAATTCCTGTCGCCAGGGGAGTAGGTTAATCTTTGCCATTAGTCGAAACTCCTCATGGCCAGACCCGTTGCAATCATTAACGCGGGCGCATCATTACTCAGGCTTTGCGCCTTAACCCGTGATGCGATCACCATATTGGTAAAAGGGTTCGCTATGGAGGTGTGAACACCCAGCTTATCTGCCACCATCTCATCAATGCCTGGAATCATCGCACTACCACCCGCAAGGACAATGTGATCCACCTGATTATATTGACTGGATGAGAAGAAGAACTGTAGTGAACGACTGACTTGCTGCGCCATAGCCTCTTTGAATGGTTCCAGCACTTCAGGTTCATAGTTATCGGGCAAACCACCCTGCCGCTTGGCCATTCCTGCCTCTTCATAAGAAAGACCATAGCGACGCTGAATTTCTTCGGTTAACTGTTTACCGCCAAACACCTGTTCACGAGTATAAATAGTTTTCAAATCACTGAGCACATTGAGTGTCGTCATGGTCGCACCCACATCGATGACCGCGATGGTCTGATCAATCCCCTGCTCAGGGAGTTGCGGTGCTAGCAGGGTAAACGCATTTTCCATCGCATAGGCTTCGACATCAATAATTCGCGCTTTCAAACCTGCCAGTTCGATCGCCGCGACACGCACTTCGACATTTTCACTACGTGATGCTGCCAATAGAACATCCACCCGCTCCGGATCATTTTCGGTTGGGCCAATCACTTCAAAATCCAGATTGACTTCTTCCAGGGGGTAAGGAATATATTGGTCAGCTTCCAGCATGATCTGTTGTTCGAGATCTTCCTCGGAAAGTGACGCCGGCATGGAAATAATCTTGGTAATGACTGCCGAACCAGCTACTGCAGCACAGGCATAACGGGAACGTGAGCCCGAACGCTTCACCGCACGTTTAATTGCCTCACCCACCGCTTCAACATCAGAGATATTTTTCTCAATCACCGAGTTAGGTGGCAACGGTTCGACCGCGTAGGACTCCACGCGCAAACGATCGCCACTGCGTCCCAGCTCCAGGAGCTTGACAGCGGTGGAAGAGATATCCAGTCCCAATACCGGTGGGTTCTTGGGTTTAAATAGGTCGCCTAGGCCCATACTTTTTCTCTTATATCCCTAGGGGTTAGATCACATTTATGTTCAACTACATTAACTACCACAGTCAACTATAGGTCAAACAATGAATAATGGCAAACTGTTCGTAGAGTTTTGTGACCTAAAGCGGATATACTGCGATGCTCAGTTGTCCTATCGGACAAATGTCGATAAAGCTAAAGATTGGATTTAACACCCCGTGAAACCTGTCATAAAAAAGATTTTTCTTTATGGAACAAGCACTTTCGTCGTGCTTGGCCTGTTGGGCGCCCTCACCTTATATGGATTTTATCTCTATTTGAGCCCCAAATTACCCGATATTGATACCCTCAAAGACGTCCGCCTGCAGGTCCCACTGCGGGTTTATACCCAGGATAACGAGCTGATCAACGAGTTTGGGCAAATGAAACGTTCGCCCATGGAGTACGATGAATTCCCGCAAAAGATGGTCGATGCCATTTTGGCCGCAGAAGATGACCGTTTTTTTGAACACCCTGGTGTAGATTACCAGGGGATTCTGCGTGCAGCCTTTGAACTGATTAAATCCGGCGGTGATAAACGCTCCGGTGGCAGTACTATCACCATGCAGGTGGCAAGAAACTTTTTCCTTTCACGGGAAAAGACCTATGTACGTAAACTCAATGAGATCTTTCTCGCGTTAAAAATTGAAGAAGAACTGAGTAAAGAGGAAATTCTTGCTCTTTACCTGAATAAAATTTTCCTGGGTAATCGCGCCTATGGCTTTGCGGCCGCTGCACAGGTCTATTATGGCAAATCATTACATGAACTAAGCCTGGCCCAGACCGCAATGCTTGCTGGCCTGCCCAAGGCTCCATCGCGTTACAACCCGGTTGCCAACCAGGAAAGGGCTCTGGAAAGAAGGCACTATGTCTTAAAGCGTATGCGTGAGCTTGAATATATTAGCGAAGAAGAATTCATGCTGGCCAGTGACGAATCGGATCAGGCAGAACTCCATGGTCAGAATATCGAGCTTGACGCCATGTATGTAGCAGAGATGGTACGCAGTGAAATGCTCGAGCGTTATGGTAATGAAGCATTGAGTGCTGGCTTTGAAGTCTACACAACGATAAAAAAAGACAAACAGGATGCGGCCAATCACGCACTCAGAACCGCCATGCTCGAATACGATCGACGCCATGGCTATCGTGGCCATATCCAGCATGTCGATCTAAACAAGCTGGAAGAGCAGTCTGACCCCTATACAGAATGGGATGAAGTGCTTGCCGATATTGATGTCGTTGGTAACCTGGAACCAGCAGTTGTATTTAACATCGACACGGATGTCGATAAAGAAAATGACATTCAATCTGCTGCTTATGCATATACCAAAAACGGACATATTGCCTACCTGCCCTGGGACAAGGTCAGTTGGGCGCGCAACTATATCGACGAAAATCACCTTGGCCCCGAACTCAAATCCATCACTGACATATTAAAGATCGGGGATGTTATTTATGTCACCCCCGCTGAACAGGGTTGTTCCTGGCTGGCGCAGGAACCAAGAGTATCGGGCGCATTAATTTCACTCAATCCAGATAACGGATCAATTGAGGCGTTAGTTGGTGGCTTTGATTTTCACCGTAGTAAATTCAACCGTGTCACGCAGGCGAAACGCCAACCGGGTTCGAGTTTCAAACCATTTATCTATTCCGCTGCTATCGATAAAGGTTTTACCACTGCCAGTATCATTAACGATGCGCCAGTAGTTTTCGATGCACCCGGGCTGGAGGATACCTGGCGACCCGAAAATTACACGGGCAGAATTTATGGTGAAACCCGCCTGCGCAAGGCCTTGATAAAATCACGCAACCTCGTATCAATTCGTTTATTACGCGATATTGGTATCGGTTACGCAGTGCGTTACGCCCGCCGTTTCGGCTTTGAAAACGCAAACCTGCCCCGTGACCTCTCGTTAGCATTAGGCAGCGGAACCCTCACACCGTTAGAACTTGCTACCGGGTACTCTGTTTTCGCCAATGGGGGTTACCGAATTAATCCTTATGTGATCGATCACATCATTGGACCGGATGGTACCGTGGTGCACCTGACTGCACGACCTGAAGTCTGTGTTGAATGCCTCAAACAACTGGAAGAAGAACAAAAGACGGCGGACAGTGAAAACGAGGCTGCTACAACACAGGACAGTGAAGAAACCACTGTATCCGAGGAAATTCCTAGCGAAGAGCCCATCGTGGTCCCGGTCCAGCAGGATACTCTCCAGGCCTTCCTGGTCGCAGGTGACGAACAACCTTCACTTGAAGACAATATTAAGCGTGAACTGCAATTTCTGGAAGGCCCGCTCAACATCATTCCGGCTCCCCGAATCTTAAGTCCGCAAACTTCTTTCCTGATGAACAGTATGTTGCGTGACGTCATCAAGCGCGGCACAGGCGTACGCGCACGCGTGCTGGGCCGCAATGACCTGGGCGGTAAGACAGGTACGACTAATGATCAACGCGACGCCTGGTTCTCAGGATTTAATGCCAGCCTGGTGACTATCGCCTGGCTAGGCTTTGATAACCCGATCCCTCTGGGTAGTCGAGAAACAGGCGCCAAGGCCGCTTTACCCATGTGGATTTATTACATGCGTGAAGCACTCAAGGGTATGCCTGAAACACCACTGGTTGCCCCACCCGGTATCGTCTCAGTACGTATCAACGCGAAAACCGGTCAGCTCACAACAGCAACGGATCCTGAGGCAGTTTTTGAATATTTACTTGAAGATCAAATTGCCAGCGATGAAATACCGATCGGTAAAGAGAACGGCAACCAGACAACCGATATCACCCGAGACATTTTCTGACCCACTTTAGATTACAACCTGACAAACGTTTTGGATATCTATGTCACCGAGCAGCAAAACCGAATCTCAGATGCGCCAAAGATTAGCGCAGGAAGCCGCCCGCGTATTGCTTGAATCCGGTAGCCGTGACTTTGCCATGGCAAAGAGAAAAGCCGCTGAACATTTAAGAGCACACGATACCCGTAACCTGCCGACCAATCTCGAAATTGAGCAGGCCCTGGCTGAATACCAACGCCTGTTTCGATCTGAGAATCAACCGCAGACTTTGCAAAAGCTGCGTGAAGTCGCCTGTGAGGCAATGCGCTTTTTTAGTGACTTCAAACCGCGCCTGGTCGGTCCAGTACTGTCAGGCACCGCAGATATAAACACGACCATCACTTTACATGTGTTTTCAGATACCTATGAAGAGATCAGTCTGTTGTTACTGAACAATAACATTCCCTTCGAAAACCAGGACAAACGCTTACGTTTCGGTCGAGACCTCTATGAAATCTATCCCTCTATCGTGTTCTATGCCGAACAACAAAAGATTGAAGTCGTCGTCTTCCCAGAAAACAAGCAAGGACTTAAGCCACTCAGCCCGATAGATGGCAAACCCATGCAACGGGCTGACATAGCCAGCGTTGAAGTACTACTACACGAGAGTAGTCAGACTGTTTGATTTCATCAATCCGTAGCGATAGGTG
>JASFLV010000104.1:0-9179 GCA_050117915.1 Thioalkalispiraceae bacterium
CCTGTAATACCGTTTTTCCCGTACCAAACCCACCCGGCATCGCAGCCTTACCACCTGCGGCCAGGGGGAATAAGCTATCCAGTATGCGTTGCCCGGTAAGTAATGGTTCACGACTGGCTAATCTTGCCTGAACCGGACGAGGTTGACGAACCGGCCACCGATGGGAGAGCGATATCTCATGCTGGTTACCGTGGTCATCACGCAAGGTACACAGTACTTCCGATTCCGTGTATTCACCTGCCTCTGCTAGTTTGATGACTTCACCGTACAGATTAGGCGGGATCAAGGCGTATTGATCCTTACTGCGTGTGGAGCTGAGCATCCCAAATCGCGTACTGCCTGTCAGATGATCACCGATTTGCACATTGGGGGTAAATTGGAAACAATATTCATCTCGATGTTGCACCATGCCCGGAGCTATGTAACGAGTGTCTGCGTGAAGCGGGCGTAATAGACCATCAAAAATATTACCTAGTAAGGCTGGGCCAAGTTTGATGGAGAGAGGCATCCCCGTCGACTTGATGGGATCCCCAGGGCGTAAGCCACTGGTGTCTTCATAGACCTGTATTACGATTTCGTCATCCCGTATGCGGATCACTTCACCCAGCAGGGCACGTTCGCCTACCAGTACTGATTCGTTAATTCGAAACGCTTGTACTGCCCGGGCTTTCAATACCGGGCCACTGATCCAACTGATGATCGCATCACTCATAATGGTTTAGTATTTTGCAGTTGATGGATCGCCGCCAGTAGCCTACTTTCAATGCGACTGCGATCATGTAATAAACCTTTCACGGAAGCATCTACACAAGTACTTTGCAGGCAAATTCGAATCCCGGCATTGATAGTAGGATCTGATTCGAACTCTGGTTTATATCCAATACGTTTTTCAACCTGTTGCGCAAAGTTGTTTTGTTTAGAGTCCCAGCTTAGTGGGTGATAGATAGTCCAACTGGCCGGGGGTAAGATCGCAGTGGCCTGGACTAATACCAATTCAACCCACTGTTTCTGCTGGTTTGTGTCTTGCCAACGTTCTGTTAATTCCTGTTCAAGCAGATCCCATAACTTGCCTAGTAATGTCTTGTCTGCCTGTTGTTGTTGCTGGCGAATCCGGGTGTCCCGTTGTGCTTGTGCCGAATTGATGGCGTCTTGTACGCGAAGCCGATCTTGCATCACACTCTGGTGGAGTTGTTCGCGTGCCTCACGATAGGCCTGCTTAGTAATCCGGCGGGCTTTATCACGAGCTTCTGATATCACCGAGCTGGATTGATCACGACGATACTCATCGATGAGACTGAGCATGTGCTGTAATTGTGCATCGACGATGCTCTCCGCGCTCACTCCAGTACTCCTAATTGTTCACGCAATTGTAAGCTTATATCGGGCATGGCGACCTTATCGCGACAATCCGGGACCACGACTACTGGCGGCCTCCCAGCTGCGATTATATCCATCAATTGTTGCTTGGCAATCTGCTCAGCATACTCAGCAGAGATCAACACCAACGGCGCATGTTGACGTGCCCATAACAGCTCTTCAGTAACCCGCTGTAATGCTGGAGTTCTTACCTGAATGCCGGCCAGACGATAACCCGCAGCAGTTACTTCATCACCAATAAATACCGGAATAGCCATCAGTATAGTTTTAACCTGTTTATAAAATATTGTTTAAGATCAGTATAGAAATGATCAAACCATATATGGCGATACCCTCGGCAAGACCTACTATGATTAATGCCCGACCCAGTATCTCCGGTTTTTCCGCCATTGCACCGATCGCTGCACTGCCCACACTGGCAACAGCAATGCCTGCACCTAATGCGGATAATCCGGTGGCCAGGGCCGCCGCAACAAATCCCCACTGTACAATACCAGGATCAAGTTTTACTGCAGCTACGACTTGCTCTGCATGAGCAGGTCCTATCCAGAATGCCATGGAAGCAAGTACACTAAAAAAGATCGAAATGCCCAAGGTTATAAGCGTTATTTTAAAACGGGGGATAATCATGATGTACTCCTTATCTCATCCGGAATGATTCGGTGCGGATAATGGGCGGAAGATACGGCCACCACCGCTTAGAAAACGTATAAAGAACTCGAACAATATTAAACGGGTAGTCTGGATTGTTACGACCAGACCTTCTAACGCCAGTACTACAATATTGCCTACTATTAAAATAATAAGTGCAGTCAGTTTATGCGTTGTCGCATCCGCCATCACAATAAATGCCAATGATAGCCCTGCATGAGCCAGGGCAAAAGCGCCGACGCGGACGAAGGAAATAGTATTAATGATCAGCTGAAATACACTCTCCAATAGTAAACCAAAGGTCGGTACGATGGCTTTGCTTTTTTTGCCTTCGGCCTGTAGCAAGCTGCCCGTGACATACCAAACAAGCCCAATAATAAACAGCATGATTCCCCATTGCGTAAATATACTGGCAATCAGGCCTATATATAGAGTGATAACCGCTGCCTCCACCGAAAACCATGCAAGCATGCGGCGACGCCAATAGGCTTCCACACCACTTAACAGCAGACTTAATAATAGAATGATCACGCCTCCTGCTAGTGGGAATAGTAATACGGGTAAGGGTTGTTCAATCGGGCTCACCCATAGTGGTTCAATAATATGCTCATAGCCAAACACGCTGCCGAACACGAATCCGAATAGAATAGAAGCCAGTCCATTGGCGATCAACAGGCGCAACAAAGGCCAGCGTTTTTGTAACACGATCCCTGCCAGGAGCAATACCGCGCCATGTCCTACATCACCAAACATGTAACCAAACAATAAGGGGACAAAGATCGCCAAAACGCGACTGGGGTCCACCTCATCCCGTGCGGGGGTACCCAGTAAACGGGCAAATAGCTCAAAGGGTTGGGCCCACCAGGGATTTTGCATAAACATCGGGGGGGTTTTTCCAAATGGCGCAGCGGGAAAACGCACCACACCTCGTACCCCTTTCTCAGCTAATATTGCATTGAGTACTTTGTCATGGGTATCGCTGGTCCAGCCAGTGACCCAGGCGAAGTTTTCGGTCACCGGTAACTGGCTCACATGAGTCATGAACCATTCCAGGCGATTGATATTACTTAGTGCATTTGTCAATTTGTGTTGTTCAGCTAAAGTTGCGAGTTGTGCGTGGATTTCATTTTCACGCGTTGCAATGGCGGCCAATCGATCTTCTAGCTCTTGCAAGGCCTGATCCTGTTTTCCTTTTAACCAGACCGGGATCAGTATAGTCCTGCCTTGGTGGGATGGTATTTGCGCAGTAAGATTTGCCACATCTGGGCTTGGCCCTATACATAACATGAAATCATGAGTAGGCGTCGATACCTTTATATATATCAGGGAGGCGGGTAGTTTCTCGATACTGGTTTGAGCTGGCAGGACATATAATTGACTGGCCAGAGCAGGTCCGGCTTGTGCGACCAGACTGAGATCTACTTTTTCCAGAACAATCACGCTCATAAATTCCTGGAGCAGAACCAATTCGCTGCTTTCGTGTTGTAACTTCTCAAGTTCTGTGACTAATGGTTCGGCGTCAGCTTGCCAGGTATATAGTTGTTGTAACGCGGTATCTAATTTCTCGCTGGGTTGACCTGGAGTAGAAGTCATTAATTTTTCCGGCGTTGGCCAATAAGTTTGATAACGACGCGCCAGGCGATTATATTCTTCCAATCGTCCTCGCAGATCAGGCAGAGTAGACTCAGTGGCAAGCTCACTGTGTGTTTCCAATTCAACGCTAAGGGTTTGCGCCAGGGTTTCCAGGGCGTAGGTCAAATCATCTCGCGCAATGAGTAATTCGAACCAACGTGTTGCGACGGGGCGCATGATTAAGGATGCTCCTTACCAGTGCGATTAAATAAACAACGTTGCAACAGATCGGCGCGTAACTGCTGTACATCCAGTGCGATCAGACCTAAATGGGCAAACGCGGCAGCCGGTTGAAAACTGAAGTTACGAAAAGCATACTGCAGAGGTATTTTTAAACCGGTATACCTGTCCATTACCTGATTTTCGCTTGCAACCAAGCTTTCCAGATATCGCTGATAAACACTGCATAAACGATCCAGCGCATGTTGTTGGTACTGTGAAATTTGAGGCCAGAGACGCCGCCAATGAGTTAACCACGCTTCTGTGGGCTCGGTGTTTTTCTGCCAGGCCCGTACAACAGGGGCAAATTCGGATATTTGCAGCGCTTGTATACGTTGGTTTTGATTCTCACTTGTAAAGGCTTTTAGCTCGCGATCTTCGCGCAGCCAATCGGGTACTGGTTCACCCGCTAGTAAGTGACGCAGTGTCGGGAGCAGCACAAGTTGTTTGACCCACAAAACGGCAGCGCGCCATACGCCTGGTTGCCAGCGTGCGACATTTTCGACATGACTCAGGAACATCTGACGAAGCGTTGATTCAATATCATGGCAGGTACTTGCTGGATGTAGTGTTACAACCCAGTCACGGATCGTTGTGTGACGTGCTATTTGTAGGTAGCTGGCTAAATCGCCCGTTCCGGCTAAACGCTGCCAGGTTTGTTCTGAAGGCCGCAAACCATGCTGTGCCTGTAAGCGAGCCTGGGTATACGCGAACTGATTGACAAAGGCCATTGGATTAACAGAACTAACTTTTCGTATTTAATGTTGTAAGTTGCTCGGCAATCTCTGTGACTGCTTTGTTGAGCATTTCATCGGTGTCCGAATTCGGTGTGACCTGGGCTTGCGCCTGGTCTTGTTCAATCTGCTTTAATTTAGTCGCGATTGTCGCATCACATACAGAGTGTATATGACGTATACGCTCGTTTGCCCGCCGCTCGATGAGCTGGGCCTGGGAGTGCGCCTCTTGCAACAAGGCTTGTGCCTCGGAGTGCGCTGCATCGATAGACGCTCGCGCAGCTTGCTCTTCTTCAAGCACTCTGATTATCGCGTTTTCTAAACCTTGGTTTGCAGTGGTTTTGGTAGGGGTTTTCGCCATACTAATTCCTCATCTTAGGTATAGTGATACCACAACTGAGCCACTTGTTAAACGGATTTTCAACAGGGAGATTAGCCATGGCTAATATAAGCGGTTTATCTGTGGAGACTAATCCCGCATGGTATTAGATAAAAATCCTAGGCAAGTTATCAGGATAATATTATTCGTTTAATATAATTGTCATATTTGCCTCAGGTAAGAAGAATACATAGGGTCAGACAACAATTTCAGCTGAGATTAGAAACAATTACACCAGAACCTGCGCAGCTGGTTCTGGAAGTGCTTAATAAACACAAAGGATTCTAATTAGCTTCTGAGCTCAAATGGTTTGGCTCATTATAAAAATGGAATGTATTACGACCCGAATGCTTACCCTTATAGAGCGCTATATCAGCTTTTTTCAGTAGTTCATCTGGATGAGTGCCATCTGCTGGAAAGATTGTAATACCAAGGCTGGCACCGATCTCAATTTTTTGATTACTAATCTCAACTGGCCGGGTCAGGCAGGAAAGGATTTTTTGCGCCATGATTTTTATGTCTTCATAAGAGTTTATATTGATGAGTATTACGATAAACTCATCACCACCGATTCGGGCAACAATATCGGATTCGCGTACGCAATCCATAAGTCTATTAGCAATCGCTCTTAGCAGCTGATCTCCCTCATGGTGCCCAAAGTTATCGTTGATCTCTTTAAAGTCATCCAGGTCAATGTACAACATGGCGCAACTTACATTGTCTCTTTTTGCCGTGTGGATTGACTGGATAAGAAGTTCATTAAATAAGCGTCTGTTAGCGAGGCCCGTTAACGGATCATGATTGGCGTGATACTCGAGGTCTAAATAGGCCTGCTGAAGACGCATTTCGTTGTTACGGAATGCTTTTATGATAAAGATGGTAAACAGGATGATAAATACTAATAAAAAGATTATAGGAAATTGAATCTTGAATAGTACTAGATTACCTGGATGTTCTGTTTGCCAAGCTATATTACCTAAAATTACCCCCAGGGGATTATTGACTGTAATGGAACTCATCTCCTTGCTGGTCTTGATGCCAGGTATAAAGCGAAGTTCTTTCAGGCGATATTGTTGGGAGAGTTTTTGCAGAAAAGTTTTATCCATTCGCTTTGCCATCAGCATAATCGGACGTGGTGATGGCAAAGCTATATTGTTTTCTGGGCTGAGTGCTGCTACGCCTACTAATGCTGGTATACCGTCTATCATTAATATTCCTGACACAGGCTCGGGGACTGGACCAGATTTGCGTGCTTCAGTTATCAGCGTATTTAATGCTCCCTCGTTGACAGTTAAATATTTGGATTGATCGCTGGTACCTTCATTAAGGGTGAGCACGGCTTCGTTCTTACCATTAATAATAAACACGTCGGTGATATTAAATGTTTCACTCAGATATAAACCAATATTCTCATCAATCCATTCCTGGTTCTGATTGTTATAGGCATGCTTGATGGTTTCATCCCAGTACGAGTAATCTTTGGTTAAGATCGCATGCTGATTTAGTCTATCGTCGATGACAGCGGAAATATGGCTTTCGATAGTTTTCTGGGATTCTTCATTAACCTGTTGAATGCTATAGATAACTATGATGAAAATAGATAATAGCGATATGGCAAGTAATAAAACCAGAGACAGGATTACGTTTTTACTGGATGGTTTTCTATGCTGAGTTGTGTTCATCAGATTTATTAGTAAAGTCAGAAAACCTTGTAATAGTTTAAGATCAATATTATTCGTTAACAAATAAGTATAGTCAAACTATACAAGAATTATACAAAAACTATACAAGAGATTGGCAGCAATATCGCGCCAATTCTTTATACGCATCCAGGGACAGAGTATTGATGTGTTCAATACCCCGTTCCTGAATTTTGCGTCGAACGATTATTTTACATCAAAGCCATAAAGAATTAGCTTGGACATCAAACCCAGCGCATCACGGTATGGCACCGTACCATTCTCACGAATGATTTTTCTACCATCCGCTGATTGTGCAAAGGAAATAAATTCTTTAACCCTGTTTGACGGCTTGGGGCTGGTGACCAAATACAACGGGCGATACAAACCGTAACTACCATTTTTGATGCTCTCGTAATCAGGCGTACGTCCATCAAATCCAATGATCTTGACCTTGCGCTTACGTGCGCTGCTGATCCCGGTAATACCCATTGCCGTAACATCCTTTTCAACCGCCTTTTCAAGTGGTCCGGATGACCTTACCATGTTTGGCGTGACAAAAGTCGTGTTGCTGTCTTTAAATAAGTACTGACGAATGGCATATCCAACACCGGAGTGTTTACCGCGGCGGGCGTATAATTTAATCGGTTTATTAGCTCCACCTACTTGTTGCCAGTTGGTGATCTTACCAAGGTAGATACCTTTTACCTGTTCCGTCGATAATGTTTGAACAGGATTTTCTGGGTGCACGATCACCGCCAGCGCATCCCATGCCACAGGATGTAATGACACGTGTAATTCCTTACGTTCAACCTCGGGCAAGGTCATACGACAACTGCCCCCCATATCAACTTTCAAGGCAGCCGTATCACGAATACCCTTGGTTGCTCCGCCACCATTTAAGTTAACCTTGATTTTTGTCTTGCGCTCGAATGCTGTTGCGAGTTCTTTCATGAATGCTTTTTTGGTAATCCCACAGCCAGCCCACTGAATACTATCATTGCTATTGGCAGAGGCTCGGGGTGCGGTTCCAGGCCAAAAACTGCCGAAGGTAGTGATTATCACCGCAGTAGCAGTTATTATCGAAAGATACTGTCTCATCTTACCTACTCCTAATTTATATAAAAAATCTGTCTAACTTCTAAATTCAACAGCCAATGCCAAAATCATCTGTCAAATTCAAATAATAGTTATATGTAAATTTTGCTGCGCCATGACCTTGAGAAGCGGCTTTGTCTAACCAATAGATAGCCTTGTCAATTTTTTCATAATGAATCAGGTTCGATAGCTGTTGTTGCGACCAGGTCTGTGACGGCAGTCTCCAGTATCTGTTGATTGCTGACGATATCTTCGATATCAACGTTATCATTTGCTGACGACATTGGATTTATAATTGTGTGCATGTGTTCATTACCTGCTACCAAGGATTAAACCCTGTATCCCCGAATAAGGTAACGAAGCGCAGCAGCCACATGATGAGACGTCGCGGAATTGTCGAGCAACACAAGACATAGATATACCTTGTTTGTCGATCCCGCGGCAGTCCCGCCGCCGTAAGGCCGATCTTACTGGCCCCTTAGACTGGTAACTTTGCGTCCCGACCTTTCGGTCGGTTTGCCCTTTTCAGAAGATACTCCCGCAAGGTGATTAGATGTGTTCGATAAAGTTACACAACTGCGATCACGCTTAACTTTCTGGTAGCTCCGCTGTCATAAGACCTGAATTCAGACCCCGTAGACCGCTAACTTTGCGTCCTGACCTTTCAGCCAGTTTGCTTTTAGCAGAAGTGTCGGTGAGGCTCACAATTGTGGTCAAAGAGTGACATCACCGATACCCATATCGACAATATTAATGATGTCTTTAACATTTATTGACATTGAATCAATTTAATTATCTATATAAATATAAACATAATTAATAAATTCAAGAATAGGTTTAATTATCAATAATTTACTGATAGATAAATGGGTCAGAGTAAACACACAAGGTTCAGGGTAATTAATCGAGGCGGGGGCATTGGATTTTTACCATGACCCCAAATATTGCCTATATTTCGTATTTAGCTTGATGAATCGGAGCAAATTATTCTGGTAACCTGCTCTCTTCTTCGAGAATGGCATTGACGTCAATATTAAATTCTTTAGCCTCAACAATTCGGCAAATCTTTAATGCATCAGACTTTTTTTCCCAGATCGGATTGCCCAAATTTATCATCTTACGCGCTGGATAAGGTTCTTTGTATCGATTAAGGAGTAACATGACTACGGGCTTGAGTTTTTGATGATCATTTATCTTCGCCACCATGCCAATATGGCCTGATTTAAATTCAACAATGCTGCCTATAGGGTAGATACCAATTGTCTTGATAAAGGTTTCCATTAACTGCTGATCAAAGTTACCCGGCATCCACTTATACATGTTCTTTAGTGCATCATGCGGAGTCATGCCATCATGATAAACGCGATCACTAGTGACTGCATCATAGACATCAGTAATAGTAACAATACG